>CAZWYJ010000011.1:0-17343 GCA_964638165.1 uncultured Gammaproteobacteria bacterium
GAACGGGCTGAAGCTTCAAATCCAGAAGATGGTTCAGTTTTGGAATCCGACACTGCAGCCGGCAAAACGCTACGGCGCGCAATGGTCATTCGGGACTGAGAGCCTTGTGGCGAAGCTGGCACAATGGTCTTTGGCAATGTGGGTCCTATTGGCCGAGCTCCTCGCCATCGTCGGCCTTTTCGTGGCAGGGAAGAAAAAGATCCTCGGACGAATCGTGCCATTCCTCATTATCTTTGGCGTGTACACGTTCATGCACTCATTCTTTGCGGGGTACACGAAGTATCGCATTCCTCTTGATGGGCTCATGGCGATCCTCGCTTCGTTCGCGGTCGTTTTCCTCCGGGATCGGATCAGGACGCGTATCATGAAGCGCGGTGCGCAAAAAACAGAGAGCGTATGAAGATCAATTACATCGAGAATGTCCGCGTCCCGTCCGAGCGCGCGCACGCCTATCAGATCACCACGACATGCGCGTGGATGGCGAAGCTCGGCCACCAGGTTACGCTCATCAATCCGGATCGGACGAATCAGGATATATTCGCCTTTTTCAATTGGCCGAAGGATCTCTTCACGCATGTCCGCATCCGTTCTTGGGATCCGCTCTCGCGAGCTCCGGCATTTTTGAAAGGCATCGGGTACGTGCTCCAGCGCGCCGCATTCATCCGACGCGCGCGGTCAACCGTCCGGTCGCATGAGGCGGATGTGTGGTATACGCGGGATCTCGCCATGGCGGATGCGTGCATGGATAGCACGCACGTGCCGTGGTTCGTCGAGATGCATGATGAACCGACAACGAATATCAAGCGATGGAATCGCGTGAAGCATCGCATCGCCGGGTTCATCGTAATCTCCCAGGGGCTTCGATCCCGTCTGATCGAGCTTGGCATCGCGGAACGCCTCATCCATCTGGCGCCGGACGGATTTGAGCTGCGCGAATTCGAGCGCATGGGATCTCGCGATGTTCTGCGGGATCGGTTCCGGATTCCCCGTAATGCCTTCGTCGTGTTCTACTCTGGAAGTTTTTATACGTGGAAGGGGCTTGATCCTGTTCTACAGGCGTGGCCGAAGACGGATGCGAATGCGCACCTCGTTTTGCTCGGCGGTCCGGACGGCGAACGGTCGCGCATTGAGAAATTGATTCCAGATGATGCCCGGTCTCGTATCCACATCATCCCGACATTGCCACGGCGAGAGGCTGCTGCCATGTATCCGATCGGCGATGTCGGTTTACTTGCCAGTTCTCCGAATCAGGAGATCTCGCGCAGTTACACATCGCCGCTCAAGCTCTTTGAGTACCTCGCGGCAGGCCTGCCGGTCCTCGCGAGCGATGTCCCTTCATCGCACGAGGCCTTAACGGGCGATGTTGCGCGATTTTTCGGCAACGGAGAGCCGGAATTTTTGGCCGCGCTTGCCGCTGTACAAGCGGACCAAGAATGGGTTAAGCTAGCTTCATCGCGCGCTCGGGCCTTTGTTGAGCCGTATTCATGGGAGGAACGGACGCGAAAGATCCTCGCCTTCATTCAGCAATCGCAAGAAACGCGTGTCCTAAAATAGCCTATTATGGATCACGAACTTCAGGTGACGGGTATTTTTACCGCGCCCCGCGATCCGCGCCCCGTGCCCCACATATGATCTCTTTCATCTTTCCGGCCTATAATGAAGCGGAAAACCTCAAGCGTTTTCCGGCAGAGGTTTTTCCAATCTTCGATCAGCTCGGTCAACCATACGAGATCGTCGTTGTTGATGATGGAAGTTTTGATCAAACGGCAGAGGTCGCGAGGGGACTCGGACCAAGGGTGAATCTCGTTCAGCATGACAAGAACAAGGGGCTCGGAGCGGCTATTCGGACGGGAATTGCAGCAGCGCAGGGTGATCTCGTTATTACGATGGACACAGATCTCACCTTTGCGCCGTCGGATGTCCAAAAACTTCTTGAGAGATTTGCAAAAGGAGATGTAGACGTGGTGAGCGGATCTCCGAAGCTGGCGGGGTATGGAAAAGAGATTCCGACGTACCGCGTGATCGTTGGAAAACTTTCCACGCTGATCTACTCGCTGATTTTCGGGAGCAAGATTACGGCCGTGACGCCGATCTTTCGCCTCTATCGTCGCGAGGATCTCGTCGGACTTCCGCTTGTCGCGACCGGATTCGATATCAATGCGGAAATACTTTTCCATCTCGTTCGTCGCGGGAAGCGCGTCGGTGAAATTCCGACCATGCTTACGCAGCGTATCCACGGTGAGAGCAAGCTGGACTATCGGAAAGAAATGAAGCGCCACCTTCGCCTCGTATGGCGGATGTTGAAGATGCGATTTGGGAAATCGGTTTCGTGATGACGGGCGTTAGGCCTTATGAAAAATATTGTTCTCCTCGCTGGTGCTCGACCCAATTTTATGAAGATCGCACCGCTATACCGCGCGCTTTCGGCTCGCGGTGTCTCGGTGTTCCTCGTTCACTCCGGCCAGCATTACGATGACGCGATGTCGGAGATCTTCTTCCGCGAGCTTGGCATTCCGCGTCCGAATGTGAATCTCGGCGTCGGATCCGGCGATCGGATTACGCAGACGCGAAAAATCGTTCAGGCGCTTGCCCCATTGCTCCAAGAGCAAAGACCCGATGCGCTCATCGTGGTTGGCGATGTGACGAGTACGGCAGCCGGCGCCATGGCTGCGGTCAAGGCGGAAGTTCGCGTCGTCCACGTTGAAGCCGGACTTCGCAGCTTTAACTGGTCCATGCCCGAAGAGCTGAACCGCATGATCGCGGATCACCATTCCGATTTCCTGTTCGTAAGCGATCCTGCGGGCATGGAGCACCTCCGACGCGAGGGTATTCCGAGTGAGCGCGTTCATTTCGCGGGGAATATCATGATCGATACCTTGCATCACGCACTGGAGCAGGCGAATGCGCGGACGATTGTGGCGGATCAAGGACTTCGTCCCGGCGCATATGGCATTGTGACCATGCATCGACCGGAAAATGTCGATCATCGCGACCGTCTCTCCTCGCTCATTCGTACGCTCGGCATGGTGAGTGAGAAAATCGATCTCATTTTTCCTCTACATCCGCGGACAAAAGCGCGCTTGGAGGGAATGGGAATCGAGATACCGGCATCTATTCGTGTTATTGAGCCGCTCGGGTATATTGACATGCTGGCACTCACGAAGAATGCAAAACTCGCCCTGACGGATTCCGGCGGCCTACAGGAGGAGACGACGGTCCTTGGCATCCCGTGCATCACGTTGCGTGAAGAAACGGAACGGCCGATCACGGTCGAAGTGGGCACGAGCGAGGTTTTGGGGTGCGACCACGAGGCGATTCTTCATGCCGTTGATCGGATTCTGCGCGGCGAGTGGAAGAAGGGCGGGATCCCGGAAGGGTGGGACGGGAAGACGGCGGAGCGGATCGCGGATGTCCTTCGGAATTTTTTGTCATAAAATATGGCCCTCAAGCTTCTCTTTGTTACGCCAAAGATTGACGAGTCGCACGATGACCTCGCTTTTGCCAGTTTGTGGGCGAAGGCTTTTTCTGATGCAGGATTCGATGTGACCGTGATCTGTACGGCGAAGGGGAAGACGAGCTTGACGATTCCCGTCATCTCGCTTGGCGGGGAGCAGGGCGCGCCGCGGTATCTGCAGATTTTCCGATTCTGGAAACTTCTTTGGACCACGCCGCATGACCGCGCATTCGTGCACATGACGCCGCGATGGCTGTTTTTAGGGTGCTGGTACTGGTGGCTCAAGCGAATCCCTTGCTACTTGTGGTTTACACATTACACGAATACGATTTCGCTTAAGATCGGGTCGCGGGTCGCGAAGCGCATGTTTGCGGCGACTAAAGAATGCCTCCCTCACTATGAAGGGAGTCCGAAGAAAGTCGTGACCGGACACGGGATTGATACGACTTTCTGGGAAACGGCCGAATCTCCGGATATTGACCGCGCACCGGCGACGCACCTTCTCGCCGTGCATCGAATTTCACGGTCAAAGCGATTGGAGCTGATTTTAAAGGCTCTCACCCTTCTTCCGCCGGTCTATCGGTTGACGCATTACGGGCGCCCGCAGGATCCGCGTTTTGATCCGACCTATCAAGAGGAGATCGAATCGTTGATCAAGAGTTTGAATTTGCAGGATCGGGTTGAGTTGAAAGGATCAATCCCCATGGAGGAATTGAAGAAGATCTACCCGCACTATCGGACATTCATCAATATGGTCCCAAGAACGATTGATAAGACGGTGCTGGAGGCCATGTACTGCGGTCTCACTCCGGTGATGAATCGCGGTCAGGCGGAAGCAATTGGGTATCCGGATTCACCCGAAACTGATGATCCGGAAACGATTGCGGCATTCATCCGATCCATGACCATGAAATCGCGCGAGGAACTTCAGCGCCTTGTGCGCGAGCGCCACGGACTCGATCGGCTGATTGAAAAGATGGCGGTGTATATCCGTCCGGGGGAGTAGATATTCAATATTCAATCACCACTATGAAATTCCAAATTCCAAATGACAAATCACAAATAAATCACAAAGTACAAATAACAAATTACAAGGAGTGAATAATATGGAGTATGAACGGGGTAAGAATTTGGAAGAGCGGACGTTTCAATTCGCGAAAGCCGTTTCTTTTTGCATAAGAAAACTGGAGCGTTCATTTTCAAATACCGAATACATACGTCAGGTCATCCGTTCAAGCGCATCAATCGGAGCGAATTATATTGAGGCGAATGAGGGGTTGAGTAAAAAAGATTTTTTAATGAGAGTGCGAATTTGTCGGAAAGAGGCAAAAGAGACGTGCTACTGGCTGCGTCTGTTGGGTGAGACGAACGACGCCGGTCGTGCAGATTTGAATGTGTTGATGAATGAAGCGATTGAGCTTAAAAAGATTTTAAGCGCGATTATCATTAAATGCCAACCATGATTATGAAATTCCAAATAACAAATAACAAATTTCAAACAACGGCGAAGAGGCATTTTTTGGAATTTGTCATTTGTAATTTATTTGGAATTTGTTATTTGTTATTTGGATATTGATTATATGTGTGGTATCAATGGCTTCACCTTTCAGAATCCCGACCTGCTTCGCAAGATGCACGGAACCACGCGTCATCGCGGTCCAGATGACGAAGGATTTTTAGATACGCCCGAAATTTCACTCGCCCACAATCGTCTCTCGATCATTGATCTTTCTGAGGCAGGCCGTCAACCCATGTGTACGCCGGATGGCCGGTACACCATTGTTTTTAACGGTGAGATTTTTAACTATCGCGAACTTCGGTCCGAACTCAAGGCATTGGGAGAGTCATTCAAGACCGAAACAGATACAGAAGTTCTGCTTCAGGCGTATGCCAAATGGGGGCGCGGCGCATTGCGCAAGCTGAATGGCATTTTCGCATTCGCGATCTGGGATCGGGACACCGAAGAGCTCGTTCTGGTCCGCGACGCGATCGGCGTGAAGCCGCTCTACTACTATTTTGACGGCAAGCGCCTCATCTTCTCTTCCGAGATCAAGGCGATCCTTCAGGCAGGCATGAAGCGCGAGTTGGATATCGAGTCCATGAATGCGTACTTCCGGCTGCTCTACGTCCCCGGTCCGCGAACGATGTTCAAAGAGATCACAAAGCTCATGCCCGGGACAATGGCGACGTATCAGCCCGGTGAGATGAATATCGAGCAGTGGTGGACGCTTCGGGAGGGGGATCCGATCCGTTCATACGATGAGGCTGTCCATGGCGTGCGCGAGCGAACGCTTGCATCCGTAAAGCGTCAGCTCATTTCGGACCGTCCGCTCGGCGTCTTCCTCTCCGGCGGCATTGATTCATCGTCTATCCTTGGGATGATGCGAGAGCTCGGCGTCAAAGACATTAAGACATTTACGATCGGGTATGAGACGAGCGTTGATCCGGAGAAATACAATGCGGACGCGAAGCTGGCAGAACGGACTGCGACATATTTTGGAACGGATCATCACCAATTCACGCTTTCCGCGCAGGATTATATCCATACGATGGATGCAATCGTTCGGCACATGGACGAACCTATTGCGAATCACATTCAGCCGTCCACGTATCTCATTGCTAAGTACGCGAAGCCTTCGATCACGGTCGCGCTCGGCGGGGATGGAGGAGATGAGCTGTTCGGCGGGTATCCGAGGTATTGGTATGCGCGGACGCTGGAACGTGTGGCATGGCTTTCACCGATCGCGCGTTTCCTGCAGTCTCACCGACTTACCGACTTACCGACTTACCGACCCCTTTTTGAAAAACTGACGGCAAAGAGCGGCTTGGAACGCCACCTGGCCTTCATCGCCCAAAAAGAGGCTATGGTGGGGCGTTTTTTGCAAAAAGGAGTGAATGATGCCGGGGCGGTTCAAAGAGCCTTACAGTCCCATTTTTCGGCTGCGTGGACAGATTCCGTGAATGAACTCATGGCTGCGGACCTTGAGACGTGGATCCCGGACGAATCCCTCATGCGGACAGATAAGCTCACCATGGCTCATGCGCTCGAAGAGCGCGTGCCTTTGCTGGATATCGATCTCGTGGAGTACGCGTTCCGCGTGCCTTCGGAATACAAGCTTGGGTCAAAGCAGCAGGGGAAGCGCGTATTCATTGACGCGATGCGTCCGTACCTCCCACCGCATATCCTGAATGAAGAGAAGCGGGCGTGGATGAGCCCTGCGGCCAAGTGGATCCGCGGGCCGTTACGGCCGTGGGCGGAAGAGATCCTGTCTCCGTCGTACTGCGAAGGGACGAAAGACCTGTTTGACTTTGACGCGGTGCAAAGCATTCTGCGGAAGCACATTACGATCGAGGAGTATGCGCTTGCGCCGATCTGGTCGCTCCTGACCTTCCAGATGTGGTATAAGACGTTTCTGTCATGATCACGAATGCGAGGCGTCTATCCTGCATTCCGAGTGTGCTATGCTTTTGTAGCCTTTTTATGTCTAAGCGCTTTCTCGATTTTTTGTGGTGGCTCGGAGTTCCGTTAATTATCGGGATACTCACATGGGGGCCGTATGTTTATTTGAATATTACTAACAATGTTTCTTGGTCATTTTGGCGCATTCCATTCGTGCCGATCTATGTTTTTGATTCAAGCGCATACTATCAATGGATAGGAGCTGCACTTTCCGGGCTTGCATACGGCAGCCACATCCGGTCATTTGATTGGATTATTCGGATACTCGGACATATTATTCCGAGCTCATGGAGTGTAGCGGAGGTTTGGCTGCTTACGCTTTGGGTGAGCGCAACCGTTGGCATTTGGTTGATGGCGAAGTGTATCGCCCTATGGTCCGATTGTTCGGTTGGATATTCAAGGTGGTTTTCTGTCATTGCCCTCTCTTCCTTCATGTTGCCGTTTATGCCAAGGCCTGGCGTGTATACATGGTATGTCGGTTTTTATGCTCTCAGCCTTATCGGTATTTGGCACGCTCAACGGAATCTCGATCGGTTGTCATATTTGCCTGCCGTGGCATGGACGGTTACTTCACTTCTGGCAGCATGGGTCTATCCCTATTTTCTCATTCATATTTTCCTCTGGCTTGTGGCGCTATGGCTCATTCATCTCCACCATCGGTTTCCAAAAGCGATACGGGCGATCGGAGGGGTTGGAATTATTGCCGTTATTCCAGCCGTCGTTCTCATGATGCCCGTGATCCTGCAGCCGGAATTGCGTTTAATCTTTGAACTGCAAGAACGCGTGGGCCTCGCATTAACGCGTCTACCCGTGATTTCCAATTCACTCCTGCTCGCATTCTTATGGATGGGTTTTCTTGTTCTTTGCGCGCGTGTATTTTTCCAGCAATCAGTGCACCATGAACGTTTGTATGGGTTGATGGTCGGCTGGATCGCGTTATTAGCGGGCTGGTTTTCGAACGTCTTTACGGGCGTGTATATCCACAACGATCATTTTCGGAATCCCATATTGCTTTTTTCTTGGGTGAGCTTGTTCGTGATATTTAGAATTGCGCAAAAGGCGAATTCGCAACCAGACCAGCTTACCGCATCCGACCAGAAGCGAGACTCGCACGCTTCTTCCCGCCTCGTCCTAATGTGTTTTTTTGTTTCCTGTGCCATGTTTTGTGCATATCTTTTTCAGAAAGGGTATGTATTTCATGGTGATCTATTGAATGCGGTACACGTTTCGCATTGGCTCACGCTTGTAGCCGCTTCGTATGTCGTGTGGAGGTATACGCGCAATACGCGAGTGAATCCCGCATTCGTAATCGTCACGATATCGTTTTTGGCAATGATGCCGGGCGCATTAGGCCGGGGACAGGTCTTTGTTCAGGAGACGAAAGTTTTTTCATCTTACGAAATGCATGTTCCAACTATAGAGTGGATTCGCGAGCACACGGCTGAAAGTGATGGTATTTGCGCGGATCCGGAGCTTGCGGAGGTCTTGGGATCGTTTTCCGCCCGTCTCGTGTATCCTACGTATGCAACGGCAATGTTGCCAAAACCCGATCGAGGGATTCTAAATGATCTCAGGATCGAACTTGGTTATTTTTCTCCCTCTAATGGTTTTGAAGAAGGTGTCTATCTCCACACGTTTGATTCCATGCGTGGAACGACATGCGATCAATTCGGATTGTTTTCGAGGCTATCTGTTGCATTCGGCGTGAGGTCCGAAGTGTTTGATGTGATGGCAAATTGTCCGCGAAAAGAGATGGATGAGCATGCAGGGGTTATCCTTGGTTTTCTGAATGAACCGTATCGTAACGATGACGCATTCCGTGCATTGTGTCCTTTTGTTGTCATGTCGGAACATCGGCGCGCATCATGGTCTCTCCCGTCGGATTATCACGAAACAAAAATCGACGATACGTTTTCCGTATGGCGTACGGGTGTGTCAAGGTTATAGCGATGCGTGTAGAGCGTGAAAGAGTTTTGGCATCGTTTTTAAATAAAAAGCGCGTTGAATGAACGTCGTGCAGTCGTTTGTCTACACTTCACGTATAGACAGATCGGATAGATCATGTTCCACCATAATTTTGACGAGCTCATTGAATGTCGTTTTCGGCTTCCAGCCGAGGATGGCGTGTGCTTTCGTGGCATCGCCTTTGAGGTGATCAACTTCGGAAGGTCGGAAGTAGTGCGGATCAATTTCCACGTAGCACTTGCCCGTGATTCTGTCGACGCCTTTTTCATTTATTCCTGTTCCTGACCATACGAGATCAATGCCGAGATTGCGGCAGGCCTCTTCAACAAATTCGCGGACCGTATGCGATTCGCCGGTCGCGATGACGTAATCGTCCGGCTTCGGCTGTTGGAGCATGAGCCACATACTCTCGACGTACTCCTTGGCATAGCCCCAGTCGCGCCGCGCTTCGAGGTTTCCTAGTTGAAGGATGGCCTGTTTTCCCAGTTTGGTTCGGATGAGACCTTGGGTGATTTTTCTGCTGACGAAGTTTTCTCCGCGTCGCGGGGATTCGTGATTAAAGAGGATGCCGTTTACGCCGAAAAGGTTATAGGCTTCACGGTAATTTTTAATGATCCAGTATGCGTAGAGCTTGGCAACGCCATACGGACTTCGCGGGTGGAAGGGCGTCGTTTCATTCTGTGGAACGATCGGCGTTGAGCCGAATAGTTCGCTTGTTGATGCCTGATAGAGCTTGGCCGTTTGATCTAATCCAAGGGTCCGCATGGACTCGATGAGTCGAAGGACGCCTACGCCATCAACGTCCGCCGTGTACTCCGGAGTCTCAAAAGAGATCTGCACATGGGACATGGCGCCAAGGTTATAGATTTCGTCCGGCCGGTACTTGCCGAGAATGCGAAGGATACTTGAGGAGTCGTTCAAATCCCCGTATTCCAGCCGGAACCGCTCATGACGATCTTCGAAGTCGTGATGAATGCCATTCAAACGCCAGCGATTAAAGGTTGATGCTCTTCGAACGAGGCCGATGACATTGTACCCCTTCTCGATGAGAAACTCAGACAAATAGGAGCCGTCTTGTCCATTTGCGCCGGTAATGAGAGCGGTTTTCATAAGAGGATATGGGGTATTTGGAGGCTTCAAATGTATACAAAATCATGTATTTGTGCAAGTGAGCGCGCTTGATCCCTTCTGTTTTTCATGATTAACTTGTCTAACAAATCTATGCATCCAGATCAGCAGATGCCGTCAGGGCACCCCAGAATTCTCTCCGTTCATACCCATAATGAGCACGTGCCACCATCAAAGACGCTCATCGTTATTCCGACATTTAATGAGCGTGAGAATATCGAGGCGATTCTCGATGCGGTGAATATCCCGAATGAGCATTTTGATGTTTTGGTCGTGGATGATGGAAGTCCGGATGGAACCGCGGATGCCGTGGAGCGCGTTGCCGTCAAACATCCCGGTCGCGTCCACATCATGCGACGCGCGGGAAAATTTGGACTCGGCGTTGCGTACTTGGATGCGCATCGGTGGATCATTGCGCATTGGCCGGAGTATCGGCATATCGTTCAGATGGATGCGGACTTTTCTCATGATCCAAAAAGGATTCCTCTCCTCATTCAGGAAGCCGGATCATACGGCATCGCCATCGGATCACGCTATGTCCCGGGAGGCGCTGCGCCGGATTGGAATCGTAAGAGGTTATTTATCAGTTCTGCGGCGAACGCGTATTTGCGATTGGTGCTAAAATTCTTTTTCCCCATGTATCCCGTTCGGGATAATACATCGGGGTTTATTGCATGGAGGCGCGACGTCTTGGAAACGGTACTTCAGTATCCGGTCCCCGGCGACGGATATTCATTTCTCACCTCGCTCAAATTTTTTGCGTATCGCGTTGGATATCCGCCGAAAGAGGTTCCGATTGTTTTACGCGATCGTCGTCTGGGCGTTTCCAAATTAAACAAACATATCATGTTTGAGGCATTCAAGATGCCGTGGAGGCTCGGTTGGTCATTTCGGTCATCGAAAATGAAGATGGTGGATGCCGCGGTTCAATCAGACGCAGAGAAATTACACGATAATAGTTTGGAGATGTGGGATCGCTACTATACATCGAAGGATGAGACGGGGTGGTTTGCCAAACTTGTCCATTGGGCTCGCGAACATTATTTCGGCGATCTTTTTGCGAGACACGTCATCAAGCTTGGCGGTCCAGCGTCTTCGTATCTCGAGCTCGGAGTTGGAACGGCACAGTCGCTCGTTCGTCTACAGCGTCGCACGAGCGTCCGGTGCGCCGGGATCGAGATTACGCCGAGTGCGTATGAGCTCGGAAAGAAGCTCGCGACGAATTGCGAGATCGTTTTGGGTGATGGGATGCGCATGCCGTTTGCGGACGCGGAATTTGATGTTGTCTATTCCCTTGGCCTCTTGGAACATTTTGAGCCCGAGGATCAGGCGATCTTGTTGCATGAACAGGCTCGTGTTGCGCGCAAGGCCGTTCTCGTAGAAGTGCCTGTCAAGTCGCCACATATGTGGACCATGATGTGGCTCGGCCGCAACCTTTTGAAGAAGAAAGGCGTGTGGTCCGATGAGGAGCTGTTTTCGCGGAAGCATATGCAAAAGAAGTATCCGGGACTTCCATTCGGGTACATGCTCGATTGGGCGAGTGGATGCCTCACGTGTTGGTTCGTGCTCAAGCCTGAGGATATTCGAACCTATGTCGCAAGAGGAGATCGCGCATAAGCACGTCATTGCAAGATTTTTGCGATCCTGGCCTCGGTGGTTCATTACCGTGGTCGCATCTTTCTTTCTCGCCATTCTCCCGTACTGGATATTCAATTGGCTACACATTTCTGATATCACGTGGCCGTGGTGGCGGGTTCCTGTTACCACGTCTGGTGTTTTTGATTCCTACGTTTATTTTAATTGGATGGGAGCGATTGCGAATGATTTTCCGGCAGGGGATTTGGTGAAGTGGTACGCGTTCATTATCAAAGGCGCATGGGCGCTCATGTCTTCATGGGCAAGTATTCCTGAAATTTGGATTGTCACGCGGTGGCTTTCGCTCGTTCTCGCTTTGGGTATTGGTGCTTGGTGCATTCGACGTTGGTCCGACTTGGACCGCAAAACGTCTTGGATGCTCATTGTTCCGTTTTGGTTTGCGATTGGCTTGTCGATCGGCCTTCGGCCGGGTGCATATTCATGGTATTTACCATTCGGGCTTTTTTCGATGGTAGCGTCAGCATCTGTTTTGACTTCTTTGAGAAGTTCGCGCTATGTATCTGCCGGTGCATGGTCGGTTGCCGCGCTGTTCTCGTCTCTGATTTATCCGTGGTACATGATGTTCGTTGGATTGTGGATGGCATCCATGTGGGGAGTCCATCTTGTTCAAGTTCGGCCTCGCGTCTATCACGGCTTTCTCGCGGCATGCGCAGTCACAGTTTGCTGTATCGCCATTCCTGTAGCTTCCTGGTTTCTGGATCCGGCGAGAGCATCAATGCTCGGAATGTATGAGCGAAGCGGGATCGTTTTTGCACGAGTACCATTTTTTGCAAATACGGTATTAGCATTCGGTGCGTGGATCGTATTGTTTGGACTTTTGGCTTATGTGTACCGTCATCGCCCCCGCATCGGATGGCTTATGCGAGATTTGTGGGCGTGGATCGTTCTCGCGTGTCTTTGGTTTAATACGCCGATCACCGGAATTCACTTGTATAGCGATCATTTTATCGCAGTGACCGTTCTTCTTGCGTGGTACAGTCTGGCGACGGTATGGAGCACGATGCGCGAAGCGCCTCCGGAGGAGCAATGGTCACTTCTTCCGAAGACCGTTCGTTTCATTCCGACGATTATCGCTGTATGCTCTACGCTGTTTCTTCTCTATATCGTTCAGCAGCCATTGCGATTTAATGTCGCTAAGTTTGATTCTTATGCCGTGCACGTGATCCATTGGCTGGCATTATCTGTGGCGGCATGGATCTGCACGTTTCGTTTATCAAAACGCAATGTATTTTTAGAAAAAGTGACTATCCAAATTGTTATCATTGTCTGCTTTATCATCGGAGTATGGGGGATGACGTCCATGATTATTCGTGATGATGATGATTTCTCTCTCGCAATTTCGAAGGTTCCTGTTTCAGAGTGGATTCATGACAATGTTTTGGCAAACGAAACGCTGTGTGCGGACGTAGGGTCTGCTTCGTTTTTTTCAGCGCATTCCGGACGGGTCGTGTATCCGGCAGAGGGGACGCTCTCGTATGCTGTTTCGAATGAGGAAGTCTTTCGGATGCTTGAAACAATCGCGGGCGCATACGATGTCGTTTCATCGGGCGACTTGGCGATGTACCGATTTTATACGGATCACTACCGCACAATTCCCTGCGCCGCCGCGAGTCAGTATTCTCATAATGCCTGGTGGTACAAGATGCTGCTTCGATTTGGTGTGACGGAATCGTCCGTGAATGATCTCATCGGTTGCCGTCAGAGTGTTATTGATGCTAATTGGGCGCGAATGTCATCAGCGATTGAGCGGAACGCAATAGACGTACCTGAATTCGAAAAGCGTTGTTCTTATGTCATTATTCCGGATTCGAAAAAGCAGTATTGGCAATTGCCGAATAGCTATAGAGAGGTCTGGTTTGCTAATGGGGTTGGTATCTGGAAAAGTCGAGAACGGTAATGGAATTGGATGCCCTTGCGCTGTCTCGGGCTCTGCGTTACTCTCTGCGGGTATTTAAGTATCCTTTTAGGATGAGGGCCTGAGGGAGAATATTATTTTACGAAAGTATAAGTTGCCTTTACGTTATGTTGATCACTCGTCACACCTGTCGCGTCTGTGGCTCGTCCGCGCTCACACCTGTCATCTCTTTGGGGGACCAGGTTCTTGCTGGAAATTTCGGTTTCTCAGAGGATTTACCTCCGGTTTTACGAAAGATCCCGCTCGACCTCGTCCGATGCGATCAGGAGAAGGATGAGCATGCCTGCGGCCTCGTGCAGCTACGTCACACCGTGCCCGGGGACCTCATGTACTCGTCGTACGGGTACCGATCAAGCTTGAATGAGCTGATGGTGAATCACTTGACATCATTGGCGCATGAACTGGAGGAGCGCGTTCATCTCACGGCGAATGATTTTGTTGTGGATATTGGTGCAAACGATGCGACGTTGCTGAAAGCCTATCGAACGCAAGGATTCGTCGGCGTGGGATATGAACCTTCCATCGTCCAGCCTGATGAGTTTCCTCCCCACATCCACTTCATCCACGATTATTTTTCCGCCGGTGCATTCCGATCGCGCTTTCCGCAGGCGCGCGCCAAAATCGTGACGAGCATCGCCATGTTCTATGATTTGGAGCATCCGAATGATTTCGTCGCTGATGTTGCATCGCTCCTGCATGAAGATGGCGTGTGGGTCATCGAAGTTGCGTACCTCCCGAAGACGCTTGAGCGGAATTCTTTCGACACGATTTGCCATGAGCACCTGTTGTACTACTCGCTGTCGTCCATTGAAGCCTTGCTCAATCGCCACGGACTCGTCGTTGCGGATGTCGGGGAGAACTTCATTAACGGAGGAACGATTCGCGTGTACGCGTGCCACCGGGGTGGCGCATTCGCCGGACGGACGGACGCGGCGCGCACGCGCGTGTACGCCATGCAGCGTCGTGAGTTCGAAATGAAGCTCGATACCGCAGAACCGTATCAGGCATTCGCGGACCGGGTGAAGATCGTCCGCTCGGCACTCCCGGCATTTCTCGCTCAATTGAAATCGGAAGGGAAGGTGGTGTACGGGTATGGCGCTTCCACGAAGGGAAATGTCATTTTGCAGTACTGCAATATCGGACCGGATCTCGTCACGGCCATCGCGGATCGCAATCAGGCCAAGTGGGGGCAGAAGACGCCCGGAACGGATATCCCGATTTGTTCGGAAGATGAGATGCGCGCCGCGAGGCCGGACTATCTTCTGGCGCTTCCGTGGTCATTTATGTCCGCATTCGTTGAGCGTGAGAAGGACTTTATTGCTCGTGGTGGCAAGTTTATCGTTCCGCTTCCGAATGTCGCGATCCGTCCCGAGTAATCGGATCTATGTCCGGACGTCGCGCATTGATTACTGGTGCCACGGGGCAAGATGGGACATACCTCGCCTCGCTTTTGCACGAAAAGGGGTATGAGGTTTTTGGCATTGACGCGCCCGGGCATGAACCGCGCGCGTCATGTGCGCAGGTGGCGAATATTGATATCAGGGATGCCGAATCTCTCTCTGCGCATGTGAAGGGCATTCAGCCTGATGAGTGCTATCACCTCGCGGCATTCCATCAGTCATCTGCGACAAAGGACGTTTCCTCGCATGATGATGAGCGCGCATCCATCGAAACGAATTTTTTGTCCGCGCAAGTTATCCTTCGCACGCTTTTGGACGTGAAGCCGGCGTGTCGCGTCTTCCTGGCCGGATCATGCCACATGTTCGGCAATGCGATCGAGACGCCACAATCGGAACGGACGCCCTTTGCGCCAACGAATATTTACGGCATCACAAAGACCGCTGCCACGCATCTCGGGCGATTGTATCGTGGCAAGGGCATGCATGTCTGTACGGGAATTTTGTATAACCACGAATCGCCGTTGCGCGGACCGGACTTCGTCACCGCGAAGATTGCGCGTACGGCCGTCGAAATCTCGCAGGGGAAAAAGGATCGCCTCGTCCTCGGGAATCTGGATGCGCAGGTTGATTGGGGATTCGCTGGCGACTACGTTGAAGCGATGCATCTCATGCTTCAGGCAGCGGAGCCGAATGATTTTATCATTGCTAGTGGCGAGCTCCATCGGATTCGGGATTTTGTCGAACTCGCCTTCCGTCGCGTCGGACTCGATTGGACGAAGTACGTGAGCGAGGATCCGAGTGCCTACCGTCCGGTGAGCGACACCGTCTATCACGGGGATGCTCGTGCCATTCGGGATCAACTTGGCTGGGAGCCCAAGGTTTCATTTGAATCTTTAGTCGCCATGATGGTGGACCGCTATGTAGAGCCGTAATCGTTCGTTTCATGACATTGTTCTCTACGGCGTTTCATGATACAAAGCTTTGGCGTTCGTATGCTCGCGATTATCCTCGGCACCCGGCCGGAACTCATCAAATGCGCGCCAGTTATTCTGGAAGCGCAGCGACGAGGCATCCCTGTCGGTATCATCCATACCGGACAGCATTACACCCATGAGCTCGATGGGGTATTTTTTGATGAGCTACGCTTGCCAAGGCCGATCGCCCACATTCACGTGGGGTCGCATTCGGCACCGAAGCAGATCGGCCTGATGATCTGCCGCCTCGCGGAAGTTTTGGAAACGCTTTCATGCACCGCGGTTATGGTGGAGGGGGATACGAATTCCGTTTTGGCAGGTGCGCTCGCAGCGTATAAATCCGGCATCCCCGTTGCGCATCTCGAGGCGGGATTGCGTAGCGACGACTGGACCATGCCCGAGGAGTCGAACCGCGTCCTTGCGGATCGAGTATCGAAATGGCTCTTTTGTCCGACGGAGATTCAACGCGAACGACTTCGGCTCGAAGGGGTTGTTCATGAGGGCGTTCATGTGGTCGGGAATACGGTCGCGGATGCCGCATTGCACTATGTACGCGTTTCGTACGAGAAGAGCGATATCGCGGAACGGTTGAAGATTCATCAGTCGGAGTACGGCGTCTTGACCATGCATCGTCCGGCGAACGTAGATGAACCTGAGCGCTTGCGCGCCATGATTGACTCGATCGCTCACGCGTCACGCGAACATAAATTGAAAATCGTTTTCCCGATTCATCCGCGGACGAAAAAAACAATCGTCGAGCATGGCATTCGAATGCCGGAACATTTCGTCATCACGGAGCCTCTTGGCTATCTGGATCTCCTCCGTCTGCAGTCGTCCGCCCAAATTATTCTGACGGATTCCGGTGGCATTCAGGAGGAGGCGTGCATTCTTCGTGTGCCAAGTATCACGCTACGTCCGAATACGGAACGGCCGGAAACGATTCGCGTTGGAGCGAGCGTGCTCTTCCATGAGCCGGACCCCGAACACCTCACGGCTATTATGCATGAGCGGATAACGGCGAATCGCTCATGGGAGAATCCGTTTGGGGACGGAAAAACAGCTGGACGGGTGCTGGATATTCTTGGGAAAGCGTCATGATGTATGAAAAAAATACATGAAAGTAAAATGCGTGCACTCGCCGGACACTGCATTCGGGGGCGAACGCTTGATGTGGGGTGTTCGGCGCGTCCGAATCCATACCTTCCGGATGCAACGGGCTTGGACATTATTCCTGCGTCGACGCTCCCCGGGAATTATACGCGCATGGATCTCTGTAATTTGAATACGGAAGACATCCCTGCTCCTGATGCTTCGTTTGAGAATGTCGTGGCTGGCGATTTGATTGAACATCTTGAGAACCCGTCGCATTTTTTGCGCGAAGCAAACCGTAT
>CAZWYJ010000011.1:17353-20947 GCA_964638165.1 uncultured Gammaproteobacteria bacterium
CAGGCGAATGATTGGTGGGTGACGTTGCATAACTGGTTCTTTCGGAAGTGGATTAATGATCCGGATCCGGGCGAGCATCTTCAGAATTGGACAATTCTTGATATGACTCGGCTTCTCAAGAAGAACGGTTTCAAAATCGTCGCAGTGGAGGGTTTGCATTTTCAAACACCTTTTATTCCTATCCGTTTTCGCATGCGTAGATTTCCGGCGCTCGCATGGCAGGTGATTTATGTGGCGGAAAAAGTGAGTGACCCGAATCCCGCCATTCATCTGGTAGACGGAGGAAAACGCATCGAGTTTATCCCATGCGCGGATGTACAGCCTCCCCTTGGTGGCGAAGATCGTATTTAGTCCTATGGAAAAGATTTGCTGTTCCGTTCCCATCCTGACGCTGAATAGGAAAGAGCAGCTCACCAGGGTCCTCCCGCAGCTCATTGAGTACTTCGATGACGTTTTTCTGATTGACGGGAACAGTACGGATGGCACGCAGGAGTATGCCAAGAGCCTTGGCGTACGGGTAGAACGTCAGTTTGATGCGAATGAGCCGAATAAAGAGATCACGGACTTTCGGCAGGCTCGGATAGCCTCTTGGGCTCTATGCAAGAATGACTGGATCTTTTTTTTGGATTCGGACGAAGTTCCCACGGAAGAGCTTTTGATTCTCATTCGTACGATCGTGGAACAGAATGATACGCATGTTGTGCACCGCGTGATGCGTCATATCCGCATGCCGGATGGGCGGATTATTAAGCATTCACCGTTTTACGCCACGCCGAATGTTCGGTTATTCGCACTTAGCTCGGGTGTCACATTGGCTGATCGTAAGGTTCATGAGCGGTTCGTGATCCCGGAAGGAGTCTCCGTCATAGATCATGACGAGGCGATCATCTGCCCGGAGTCCGATCCTTGGAGCATGAGAGAGCGGAATCTTCGGTATATCGAGCTCGAGGCCCAGTCGCTCAAGGATGCGAGCTGGAAACATTTTTGGAAATGGATCGTTTGGTACAATCTAAAAAGCACCATCGGTCAGTGTATCCGAATCTTTATTGAGCGCGTTGAAAATGTCTTCCGAGCGGAACCGTCGCTCCCATGGTCTTACAACTACGTATTCATTCGGTATCGATTTGACTCATGTTTCGCGCTCATTCGCGCATGGCGGGCGTTGCGCATGAAGGAAAAGGGGATTGTAAAGTGATGGGATGAAATCAGGAGAGATCGGAGACCGTTTCTGTGTTGTCCGCTAGACGATCGGATCGCGAAGCGTTCGATTGGCCAGTCTTGTTCTGAAGCGGATAGCTGAATGGTAGGCTCCCGACTCTCGTTGCGACGCGAGACCATACGGCGCCCCAGCTTCCGAAGAACGGTACGAGCACGATGCTGGAAACGAGCTGAATAACAGATTGGACGATTGAATGAGTCCAAAGGCGTTTAAATTCTTTATGTGCTTGGAAGAAGTATATTCCCACGATACACGGTATGCCCAAGAGGCTGGTCGCATACACGATGGATGGGAGGACAGCTTCGCGGTATTGCGGGAAGAAGAGCGGGATCAGTATTGGCGCGGTTAACCCATAGACGAGGACGATACCGGCCATGCCGATCATCGCGATCCAGAAATGCCTTTGTGTTACTCGAGTGTGCGTTTCGGTCTTTTCATGACGCGATAATCGTTGGAGAAAGATTCCGCTCATGCTGTTTATCGCATTCTTGATCTGCTCTGGAATGACAGACGCCACGCTGAACGTCGCGAGGGAAGAATAACCCCAGATGCGCTGCAGGAGGAGCTGGTTGAAGTAGAGCGTCAGCGTATTCATGACGCCGATACCGGACACGTGGTCTCCAAGAGCCATGTGTGCGTGCCCGTCACCTCCCTGCATCGGCAAGCGCCGGTATTCGCGGATGGTAAAAGATCCGCGGATGAGGATGTCGAGTCCAAAATAGACGGCGGTGATCGCGATCAAGTTGCGGGAGGAGAGGAGCGCGATGACGAAGAGCAGGGCGTACACAAGATTGTTCACGATCGCCATGACGGCTAGTTCACGGATTTCTTCTTTTCCCGTCAGGATGGGTCCGTAAAATCCGCTCATGCAGTACGGAACGAATGCGATTCCGGCGATGAGGAGACATGCGGCCGCTCCCGCCTCCTGATGCCAGTATCGTTCTGCGGCGGCGATGAACAGAACGAGCGTGCCGAATGGGGCGAGCTGGAGCATCCGCCGGAGTGCAAGGCGGGCGACGCCATGATCTCCCTGCGAGACGCCTCGGATGACAGCGGAATTCAGTCCCGTAAAAGAAAAGATGCCGGCGATTCCGAAGACCGCAAGCATGTAGCGGAATTGGCCGAGCGTCTCCGGAGAAAGCCATCGGGCCATGAGGAAGGTTGTTGCGATGCCGCGGATAATACCGCTCACGTGGCTGATGGTCAGCCACGTCGCGGAACGGCCATAAAATCGAACATCAAGCTGCAGTTTTTTTGTGAGGTAATCGGCTGCTTCGCCGCGTTTTCGCCTGAATTCCATGAAGAACAGCGTACCCCTATCGCCGGTTTTTTTCCAGTTTTTTCTTTTGCGTCACCTGTCATTCCTGTGCGCTTTCAAAGGGTATTGCGAAGACGCTTGATTTGGCATGAAATGTGTGGCAAGATCTCTAGTGCCGTTATGAAGACACTCTGGCGCAGAGTAAGAAGCGGGATTCGTCTTCGGATAGTCAAACCCGTCCGGACGCTCTATTGGAAATCTGTTTTAGGCGCTTGCGGAAAGAACGTATCTATAAATGGAAAAATTTACATTGAATCTCCGGAGAATGTTTTTATTGGCAATAATGTCAGTTTAAATTACGGCGTATACCTCAATGGAAGGTCGCGTCTCTTCATTGGAGATGGGGTACATATTTCTCCAAACGTAAGCATTAATACCGGTTCACTGGATCTCGTGGATAGAACGCAGCATGTAGAGCAAGAGGTGGTCATCCATGATGACGTATGGCTTGCGACTGGCGTTATTGTAAATCCGGATGTCGTCATTGGCGAGGGTGCGGTGGTTGGTGCAGGCGGCGTTGTTACACGCGATATTCCGCCATATACGCTTTGCGTAGGTGTACCGGCTAGACCAATGAAGGATCTTAAAAAAATTGATACAAAAGAGCTGCTATGAGCAATGAGGCTATGGACACTCATCATCGGACGGTTGATTGGGATGCGTATTTGCATGGATTAAGCTCTTCTTATACGGATACGGAGCTGATAAGGCCTTATCTTTTTGGAACGATTTTGGATGTCGGTTGTAGTTTTGGTAATTTTTTGGGGTGGGTCAAAAAAACGGTGCCTTCAGTCAGCCTCTACGGAGTGGACCCGAGCGCGTATGGGATTAAAAGGGCAAAAGAAGATCACCCGGACATTGAATTCAATGTCGGGGTTGCGGAGCATCTGGATTTTCCGTCCGATTATTTTGATACGATTACCTCTTTTGAAGTCGTGGAGCATTTAGTTCGACCGGAGCTATTTATCCAGGAAGCGAGGAGGGTGTTGCGGAAGAACGGCATTTTAACTCGCTAATTCCGCGTCAGCTCTGCTGCGCGTGACACCTATGGTAAGGT
>CAZWYJ010000012.1:0-13137 GCA_964638165.1 uncultured Gammaproteobacteria bacterium
AGCCGTATCCGGTATCTTCGCCGTACTCGACGGTCGAAGTCGCATTCTCATTCGTGGTCCAGGTGATGGTCGCGGAGGTTGCGGACGTGGAGGATGCGACGGAGGAAATGGTGGGAGCGGCGGTGTCGGCGCCACCGGACAAACCATTAGTCACGCTAATGTCCAGAACATCATATGCCGTTCCATTGCCATCACCGACAAGTCCTACTCCTGTTCCGATCTGATTATTCGTACTGTCTGTGAAGTACCCGTATTCCTGACCGTCTAGATAAATCGTGACGGTCGTCCCGGAATAGCGCAGGGTGACGGTATGATCCTGATCAAGACTCCAGCTCGCCGGGTACCCCCCGGTCACGGTTGGCGAGATGTCATTATTAAATGCCGCATGGCCTACCCCCATGTGCTCGCGTCCATCAGACATCCAGAATACTTTATTTCCAGTCCCCAAATCGCTTCCCGGCGGAAGGTAGCGACCAACAAGTCCCCACCATGCGCGATTGACCGTCGTATTCGGAACCGTAATCGTGACATAGTAATCCGCGGGGAGCGTGCCATCTGCCGGGTTATAGAAGATACGGTAATCCCCTCCATCCGTGCGGTGGAGGGCATTGCTCGAGATTTGCCCTGATGCGCCATTCACCCCAAGCCAGCCATTCCCAACGGCTCCGTCCGCCCGATCGAACGTGTCCTGCCAGTACGTGGTTATGCCAGAACCGGATGCCGTTGTCCTAAACGTATAATCCTGCGTCGTCGTGGTATTCCCTGCGGCGTCTTGGGACGTGACGCGGAAGTGGTAGAGAGTACTCGTCGCCAATCCGGTCAGGGAGATGGAGTGGGATGTTGTGAACGCAACAGAGGAGGATGAGAATCCGTAGCCGATATCTTCGCCGTATTGGACGGTCGAGGTCGCGCTCTCGCTTGTGGTCCAGGTGATCGTCGCTGATGTCGCGGTCGTGGAGGATGCGACGGAGGAGATGGTGGGAGCGGTGGTGTCGGCAGAAATTGATGAATAAGGCCTGACCGTAATGTCATACCAATCGCGATTATTTCCTTCGCCGACGATCGCAACGCCCGTGCCTGTTTGATTGTTCACGGAATGCGTAAATGTCCCGTACTCTGATCCATCAAGGTAAATCGTCGCTGTGGTACCAGAAAAATCGATACCGAGCGTATGGTTCTGATTCACGGACCAGCTCGCCGGGAAACCGCCGGTTACGGTAATGCTGACATTATTATGATTCCATCCGCTCGCCTCGCCGGCCGTAACCGTGTAGGAATCTTGGAATAGAACGCGGGTGCCATTGTCGTTCAGCCAGCGACCGGCGATCCCCCAATAATTCGTGTCTAATGTCGAATCAGGGATTGTGACTTCCACGTAGTAATCCGCAGGAAGCGTCACGTCCGTGGGGTTATAGTACGCGCCGTAATAATACGTTCCGCCGTCATCCGTTCTTCGGAGCGCATTGCTCACGATCGATGCCGTTGCGTCGCTGTAACCCGCCCAATTATTCCCCGGAGCCCCGTCCGCGCGGTCAAAGTCATCGCTCCAGTAGATCGAAATTGTCTCAAACGTATAATCCGTACTCGTAGAGACATTGCCCGAAGCATCCTGCGATGATACGCGGAAGTGGTAGACCGTGTCGGATGTGAGTCCGGTTAATGTAATCGAGTGCGAGGTCACGAGAATGGAAGAGGATGACGTACTGCCATAGCTGTCCGTTTCGCCGTACTCGACCGTCGAAGTCGCAGCCTCGTTCGTGGTCCATGTAATCGTAGCCGTGTTCGCCGAAGTAGAAGATGCGACAGAGGAGAATGTGGGTCCAGCGACATCCGGCGTCACTAGTGTCGTGAATGTGTAATCCGTGGAGGTCGCCACATTGTATGACTCGTCTTGAGAGCTCACGCGGAAATGGTAGGTCGTGCCAAGCGTGAGTCCGGTCAGCGTGATCGAGTGCGAGGTCGTGAGGCTGTTCGATGAAGACGTGCTGCCATATCCGTCCGTTTCGCCGTACTCGACCGTCGAAGTCGCAACCTCGTTCGTGGTCCACGTGATGATGGCCGTGGTCATGGTCGTCGAGGACGCGACCGATGTGATGACCGGTGCCGTATAGTCCGTGCCTCCGTCAACTGTCACATCCCATCCGCGCGCGATCAATGCGTTCGCGGCAAGGAGGCCGACCGAGGACGGCGGACTATTTGAGCTCAAATCAATCTCCCCGTTACTCGTTTCGTACGCGTTCAACGTGGTCAAAATGCCGTCAATCGCGACCTGGCTCAGCTCATTATGGCTCAGGTTGATCGTCATGAGCCCCGGATTATTGTCAAAAGTAAAACTCGTCAAATCATTATAGCTCAAGTCAACCCTCCCGTTGCGTCCGGCGGGATACCCGTTCGACACGTCGGCCGACGTGTACGAGTTGCCCGACGCTAACACAGCCGTCAACGCCGAGGAGCTCGTATGGAGCGTGCCATACTGGTTATCATTCCAGATGAAGAGCTCTCTTAACACCGGGAACTGCGCCATATCCGGGAGCGTCGCCGTCATCTGCGGATTATCGCGGATGCAGATATGCCAAATATGGGCACCGATATCCCCCCATGTAATCGAGGTGTACGCGTTCTGCGCTCCCCGCAAGTCCTCAAGCGCCGGGCTCTCCGAAAGATCGAGCGCCGCGAGGTTATTATTCTCGAAGCACGCGCGCGTGAGCGACGGCGTGTTGCTCAAATCAACCGACGCAAGCCCCGTACAGTAGTAGCATTCAATGTGCGTGAGGTTCACGAAATTGCTGAAATCCAGGCTTGTCAGATGCCTATTGTTCGACGATGCCCACTTCTCCAGGTACGGCGCAACATTCTCCATGCCTGTCACGCTATACACGTCTTGCGCGGCAAGGAGATTGATCAATGAACTGCCACCATCGCCCTGATCATATCCTGTATTAATCCCTCGGAGCGCGCTCCACGGCGTGACCCTTAAGCGGATCGTGTGCATACCGCCGGACGCGAAAGACTTCGTCGTGGTCACGGCGCTCGAGGTCGTCCCGTCGTCATACGTCCACAGCACGGTCGCCCCGCTGTTCACATTGAGGTATGCGGTGAAGGCCGTCGTGGACGCCGTGAAGATCAGTTCATCAATGATGAAAGTGTAATCCGTGCTCGTCGCGACATTGCCCGAAGCGTCCTGTGATGAGACGCGGAAGTGATACGTCGTATTCGGCGTGAGGCCGGACAATGTGATCGAATGGGAGGTCTCAAGCGCAACGGAGGAGGACGAGGAGCCGTAATCCGTGGTCAATCCGTACTCGACCGTGGAGGTCGCGGATTCGTCCGTGGTCCAGGTGATGGTCGCGCCCGTCCCGCCATCCGTTGATGTGGCAATCGCAGTAATGACCGGGGCATCCGTATCTGGTGCGACTTCGGTTCTGAACGTGTAGTCCGTGGAACTGGCATGATTGCCCGAAGCGTCTTGCGATGACACGCGGAAATGGTAGACCGTGTCGGACGTGAGGCTCTCGAGGGCAATAGAGTGAGATGTCTCAAATGCGACGGAGGAGGACGAGGAGCCGTAACTGTCCGTTGTGCCGTATTCGACCGTGGAGGTCGCGGATTCGTTCGTGGTCCAGGTGATTGTGGCAGAGGTCACGGATGTGGAGGAAGCGACGAGGGTGATGAGAGGGGCATCCGTATCCGGTGCGACTTCGGTTCTGAACGTGTAGTCTTGAGTCGTCGTGGTATTCCCTGTGGCATCCTGCGAACTCATGCGGAAATGATATTCCGTGTCTGCCGTGAGACTTTCGATGACGATGGAATGCGAGGTTGTGAGCGCGAGGGATGAAGACGTGGATCCGTAGCTACCCGTTGTGCCATATTCGACGGTGGAGGTCGCATTCTCACTCGTCGTCCAGGTGATCGTGGCTGTCGTGACGGAGGTAGAGGACGCGACCGAAGAGATCGTGGGGGCGGTCGTATCCGGCACCTCCGTCCTAAATGTGTAATCCACAGATGTCACGGCATTCCCGGATGCATCCTGCGATCGAACGCGAAAATGATACACCGTATCCGATTCAAGACCGGTGAGGCCGATGGAATGTGACGTAACAGAAAGAGCCGATGAAGACGTTGATCCGTACGACGCCGTCTCCCCGTGTTCAACAACTGACGTGGAGGATTCATTTGTCGTCCACGTAATCACCGCAGAAGATGCCGTCGTCGAAGACGCGACCGCGGAAATCACCGGGGCTGTGGTATCCGAAACCGGGGCCGGAGTCGAAGACCCTCCTCCGCCACCTCCACCTCCACCTCCACCTCCACCTCCACCTCCACCGGAAGACGGAGGAACTACCGGAGCAGGCGTCTCTTGAGGCGGGGTCGTGGGCGAAACAGGCTCAGGGACCGGAGCAGGACCCTCGGAACCGGAAAAAACCTTCTCTATCGGAAGAACCGCTATACGATCCGGCCGAATATACCTCTCCAGCTCCTCCATGGAAGATACATACTGCTTTTCGAGCGTTCCATCCTCCTTTCTGACAAGACGATAGACGCGTGGATCATTAGGATACTTGAATACGAGCAGTTCCGGAATGTCATCAAGCCCGCGAATAATCCGATCCGGACGCTTTGCGAATGTATTCAATACCGCCTCCGCAACATCTTCGATCTGATCAAATCCATACCCCAATGCCTTCAACGCCTCCTCGCTGTCAATCGGATACGCCTCGCGATTCATGATGAGGTACACGCGCGGATCGGAGGTGATTTTAACGAGAGATCCATCTTCAAAAATCCGGCGAGGACCCCATGGGAGAAAATTCAATGGATCTTTCTTGATCCCGCCCATCTCTTCATCTTCAAGAAAAATGACTTCATTCCAATCCTCAAAGAACGAAAAATAGACCGCAGGATTAAAGAATGGGCGCTTCGTGCATTCCGGCGTCACGAGGTACACCGTGGCATCACTTGGAGACCGATACGGTTTTCCCGTAACAACCGGGCACGGAGAACCTTGCGGGAGTCGCTGGGCGAATGCTTCGGGGATAGACGTGGAAACCTGCGCGCAAAAAACGCATATTATAATACAAAAAAATACTCGGGAGCGATGGGCGAAAAAGGCTAATCCCCTATGCACAAGATCCAACATAAATGTGAGACTATCATAGAGGCTACGCACACGTCGCGCAAGAAAAAATGTGCATAACCGCGCGAGAAAGCAAGAGAACGAATCCCTATTGTCCTCCATTCTATTTTACCGTCCGCATCATCTCTAAAAGCTTCAAATAGAACATCACATTATTGATCGTGGCGAGACGATGCCCGAGCACTTCTTTGACGTCGAAAAGATGGTGGAGGTATCCGAGCGAGAAACGCGATAGCTCTTCCTCAAAACCTACGCCCAACGACCTACGCCCTACGCCCTGATCTGGAACTTTCTCGTCAAGTAAGGGCGCGTCGCTTCCGATCCACTTGGCATTCACGATATTCATGGTCTCGTAGAAATCCGCACGGGAGAGGTCGCCATGCGTCCAGCGGTAGAGGTGACCATGGCGCGCATTCCGCGTGGGGAGCACACAGTCAAACATATCAATCCCCCGCTTCACGTACTCCACGATCTGATGCGGTTGCGCGCCACCCATGAAATACCGAGGCTTGTCCTCGGGAAGGAGTGGCATGAGACGATCAAGTACGTCCAGAGCTTCTTCAAACGGTTCGCCGACGGAAAGACCGCCGATGGCATACCCGTCAAAACCAATCGCGATCAGCCCTTCCGCGCTCTGTTTTCGGAGTTCATGATCCGTACCACCCTGAATGATGCCGAAGATCTTGGCTTTTGGATTAATCGAACTTCCAACATGCGCATCAAAATACTCCCTGCAACGCTTGGCCCAGCGCTCCGTACGCTCCACAGCTGCGCGCGTGGTTTCCGCATTCGCCGGAAGCGCAATAACTTCGTCAAAACACATGATAATATCGCTTCCGAGTGCGAGCTGAATCTCGATGGACTTTTCCGGGGTCAGGAGGTGTTTTGAACCGTCGATCGGCGAAGAGAAGGCTACACCCTCCTCCGTCACTTTTCGACGATCCGAAAGCGAAAAAACCTGATACCCTCCGGAATCCGTGAGGATCGCTCCGTTCCAGCCCATAAAACGATGCAGTCCCCCAACCTTCTCCATGACCTCCGTGCCGGGCTTCAACATGAGGTGGTACGTATTCGAAAGCACGATCGGCGAACCGAGCTTCTCAATATCAATCGACGACAGGGTCTTCACCGCGCCCCGCGTGGCAATAGGCATAAAAAACGGCGTCGCAAGATCACCGTGCGCCGTTTTGAGCACTCCGTGCCGGGAACCGTTTTGAGAGGTAGAGGTGAGGGTGAACATGGCAGGAACTAGTAGCTAGTAGCTAGTAGCTAAGGGCTAGGGGCTAGGGGCTAGGGGCTCTGATAAACAAGAGGGTCCTTAGAAATAGTTTTTGCTAGCTACTAGATGCTAGCTACTAGCTACTCACTCAATTCATCCTTCTTCTCACGAATAAACTTGAGCGTTTCCTCCAATGCGCCGAGGAAGAGCTTCAATGGAGCTTCAAAGACCACGTCCAGAATAAAGGCGAAGATATTAATGCGAGAGATGGACGAAGAGAGCCAGCGACCGGCACGAAGGATCGGGAGCAAGAGAAAATCCCACATCGCCGTACTTAGCTTCTCCCGTTGCTTCACGACGATCGTTTCGCGAACCACGCTCCCGAGCCGATACCCAAAAAAGCTCACAACGCACAAGAAGAAGAAAAAGACTGCGATTGCCACGGGCGTAAAGTGAAGCAGAAGCAGTCCGTACCCGATCAGTCCGAAGGAAATGGCATACATGAGAAGGTAGACGAGACCGAAGACGAATGCCGTCCCTCCCGTGCGAGGACGCGGGATCCGAATCTCCTGCACCGGAACTCCGCCGGGCGTCATGAGGATATCCAAGTGCTCAAGAATGCGCCTGCCATTTTCGGACGACGGCCGACGGATGAAAATTCCCACGAGTAACATGATCGCCGGAGGTAATGAGATATTAATGAGTAATGCCTTCATCGAAATCTCATGGTAAATCCACTTCTCGATCGGGACTTCCAGGGCGAGTGCAAAGACAATCTTCGTCACCAGCAGGTAGATGATCGCACGCACGGTTCCACGCCAAATCTTTCCACGCGCCTGCGCTTCGCGACGAGCCGTCACGGCCGCCACGGCTCTCTGCGTGTCTTCTCGAGAGGAAAGGAGGATCGCGGGATCTGCATCTTTCCCCAAAGCGTCCCGCAGCATCCACATCGTAACCGCCCATGGACGAACCGCACGAACGAATCGCTGGGCCAAAGGCGATGCCAAACGCTGACGGATGCGATCATGCGTGCCATAGAGCGCTTCCGCCACGCCCTCGGGATGCTCCACCCACTCGTCCGAATGGGTCCACTCCGGCAAAAACGCCCGAACGTACTTATAGGCCACCTGTTCTTCATCGGCTTTCACGAATGTCCGATAACAGGCGATGAATATTTCGAGATGTCGCTCCGTCTCTTCCAACTGAATATTTTTTATCTTGATGCTCTCGGCAAGCTTTTGGTACAGAAATGAGATGTACGCTTTTTCCGAATGCGGGTTCGCCAAAATCTCCTCCAGCTCCGCAGAAGCGATTCCGATGAGCCAGAGCGCGTACTTCTCTCCACCCAAACGCACGGATGAAACCGCCTGCAACTTTCGGACAACAACGGCCGCGTCCTCGATCAACGACTCCGGCAGAACGTCATTCGGAAGATATCGGGCCGCGATGAGTTCATACACCAAGTTGTGCGCAACAATGACCGGATCCGATTCCAAAACGAGTTGGCGACGCAAAATGCGAACGATCGCCCCCTTTCGGATCAAGTGCTCATCCTTGTAATCAACGGCATTTCGCAATTTCTCGTATAAAACCGAAATACGGCTCACGGCCGCATGAACGGTAATACGAGCCTCTTCCGGGGGAAGGGGCACTTTTGGCGGTCTTGCCGCATGGAGGATCTGCGTCACGCTCTTCGTGTCAAACATCACATCCTGTTGCGACGACGGTGATTCTTTTTTGGGTGAATCGTGAAATGCCTTTAGGGGCATAATTTCATTCAAAATGATAGCATTTTTTCAAAAAAGAATCAATGGCGCGTTCTGCCGATCTTGACCGACCCTCTTTTCCATTTTATGATCTTGACCATGTTGACTTTTGTCACAATTGGCGTGATCGCGCTTCTCATCATCATCGCCTTGGCCATGCACCATCTCAGCCCCATGCTCGCTGAGATCAATGACCGTTTTTTGCATATCGTCGCCTTTGTTTTTATCATCGTGATTGGCGCCGGAGTCTACTTGAGCTTTGCCGTTCCGAGCATTGCCGGTGAACCGGATAGCCAAGAGGATGGAAAAATTTTACGAGATACGGTCCAGGGTCTCACATTTGAAGAATAGCCCCCTTGACTTTTTCGACTGGGCGTGATAGATTCCCGGCCATCGTCGCACTTTTTCGCACGACAATAGAAAGGCTCTATACATGCAGGTTTTGCATCTCGCCGTGTATCTCGGGTACGAAGACGTTGACCGGATCGGCGACCGCGTCCTCGTTCGCCAATGCGTGATGGATCGCGTCCTCGCGGAAATCGGAGAACGGACATGGAGCGTCCCGACATTTCTCCGTCTGGAAGACGGCTCCTGTACCGCAGGATTCCTACGTTACTGGAGCGAATCCGAGGACTGGACGCTCGAACAGGAACTACTGTCGCCCCAGTTCACGGCATCGCATTGCGCGGATCATGCCGCAAGGGCGCACGCCATGCTCGCATGAACGCGCCTCGTGTTTTCTTCTCCTACGAAAGACCCTGCCGAGCATCGCTCGCGCAGGGTCTCGTCGTAGTTCGAAGTTCGCATTTCGTATCTCGGGGATAAACGTCAGACACCTTCCTTGTCCCCGAGATACGAACTACGAATACCGAACTACGATCTTCGAGATTCCGTTGCCAGCTGTCCGCAGGCCGCATCAATATCCTCACCGAAAGTGCGACGATGCGTCACCGGAACCCCCTCCTCCCGAAGCCACTGAACAAACTGCACCCGACCGGACTCTTTCGTGTGGACGAATACCCCGGTGTCGTGATACTTGATCACGTTCACGTGGTACAGATGCTTCTTATGTTGGACGAGCTTCGCGAGAGCCTTTGCATCCTTCTTGTGATCATTAATGTCTTCTATCATGAGATACTCGAGCAGAACTTTCCGATTCGTCTTTTCAAGATAGACATCAACGGCCGCCATTAATTTCTTGATCGGGTACGCCTTATTAACCGGCATGAGCTTTGATCGCACCGCATCAGTTGCCGCGTGCAATGAGATGGCGAGATTCACCCTCAAAGGATCATCCGCGAGTTTGAGGATGCCGGGCACGATGCCACACGTTGAGATACTGATGTGTCGAACACCCAAAGCCAAGGCCTTCGGATCGTTCAAGAGACGAACGGATTTCATAACCTCGTCGTAATTATGCATGGGCTCCCCCATGCCCATGTACACGACATTATCAACCTTCGCGTCGTGCTCCTTGAGCCAGCGTTCCGCATGAATCACCTGTTCCACGATTTCATCCGACGTGAGATTGCGCGTAAAACCCATCTTCCCCGTGGCGCAAAACGCACACGCCATAGGGCAGCCAACCTGCGATGAGATGCACACGGTATTCCGACCATTCCCGTCTTCGTGCCGCATGATAACCATTTCGATCTTCGCACCATCCGCGCATGTCAGGAGAAACTTGATCGTATCCCCTTCAACACCTTCTTCCATCCGATCGCGCGTGAGCGCATCCCACGGAACGAGTTTCGCCACATCCTCTCGGAGTTGTTTCGACCATGACGTCACGTCCTCCCACGAAGTTCCGAGGGAGACGTAGTACGCCTGTTTTGCCTGTTCAAGCCGATACGGTTTTTCACCGCGGTCGCGCAGGACTTGTCCGAGGGCGATCAAATTCATAAATCTGGGCGTAGGTCGTGGGCCGTTGGGCGTGGGAAATTCCTACGCCCTACGATCCACGCCCAACGCCCATTTCTTTACACGGTGACCCGCACGGTTCGCGTCGGGCCAGATCCTCCGCGGCGCGGAGGTTGACGACTTCCTCCGAATTTCGACCCTCGCGCATGCGGCGGACGACGATCCCGGCTACGAAACGATCCGTCATTATGATGAGACTGTCCGTGACGACCATCATCCATACCTTTGTCATAAATCTCATTTGCGCCCCTCTGCGATCCCCGTTCCCGATGCGCGGATCGGCTTGATCGTTCCGAACGGCCTCCTTGGGATCGTCCGCCAAAACTCAATTCCTTCTCCTCCTTGATATTTTTCGGGGCGGGCGGAAGCTCCGGCGTCTTCGAGACAGGCAAAACCATGCGCATGAGCCGCTCGATGTCTCGAACATCGCTCTTCTGATCCGGCGTGGCGAATGAAATCGCTTGTCCGCTCCGTCCCGCACGCCCGGTTCGTCCGATGCGGTGCACGTAGTCTTCGCTCTGATCCGGAAGGTCAAAATTCACGACGAGTTCGATATCCGTCACGTCAATGCCACGCGCGGCAATATCCGTCGCCACGAGCACGCGATACTTTCCGGTCTTGAATCCTTCGAGCGCTTCTTTCCGTTGCGCGAGTGACCGATTCGAATGAATCTCCGCTGACCGGTGTCCCATTGCGCGGATGGCGGCTGCGATTTTCTTTGCGCCATGCTTGGTCCGCGAAAAAACGAGTACCGTCCCACGATGCTCCTCAAGAATCTTTGAGAGCAGACGGATCTTTTCATCTTTGCGTACAACAAAAATCTCCTGCGATACTTTTTCCGCAACCGTTCCGGCACGAGCAATCTCGATGCGTACCGGCAGCTGCATGTAGGCACGCGCGATGCTCATGATCTTCTCCGGCATGGTGGCGGAAAAGAGCATAGTCTGACGATCCTTTGGCACGTGCTGGAGGATGCGCTTGATCTGTGGCTCAAAGCCCATGTCGAGCATGCGATCCGCCTCATCCAAAATAAGGATGGAAACCGTATCCAAATGAACACTCTTTTGATCCAAATGGTCGTTCAATCGTCCGGGCGTCGCCACGATGACGTGCGGTTTCTTCTTGAGCTGGACGTTCTGCATGTGCATGGATGCACCACCGATCAAGACGGCGGTCCGCAAACCGATAGTCTTTCCGAATTTTTGAAGCGTCTCTTCTACCTGAAGAGCGAGCTCTCGTGTGGGGAGAAGGATGAGGCCGATCCCCTTCCTCTGCGCGAGCTGCTGAATGAGCGGGATGCCAAAAGCTAAGGTCTTGCCCGTTCCGGTCTGAGCGATACCGACAACATCCTTGCCTTCGAGTGCAATCGGGATGGACTTCATCTGAATCGGCGTTGGAACCTTATACTGAAGCCGATCGAGAATCTGAAGGAGTTTTGGGGCGATCCCAAGTCCGTAAAAGCCCGGTGGCAATGAGGTGGTATTCGTTTTCATTTCGGGAGTATAGCTCAAAACAGCAAAAAAAGATAGGTAAAAAGCAAAAGCACCACGATCCAAGGACGGATCATGGTGCTTGAGCAGTAGAGCTGGGGCGTCCCGATAGGCATCGGGGCGCCCGGACAGCCAGTCTATGGCCAGAAGAGCGAGACACCCTTCGAGGCATTCGAGTGAGCCTCGAACATCCCGATGGCTCGTCCTTCCGAGCAGTCAATCGCGAACGCGTCGCCGAGCGACGCTGTCGCGCGATAGTCCCGGAAGACCTTCGCGGCACCACGCGCCCAGCACGCCGTAACCTCGGAATCGCGCATCCGACGACGAGCACCGGATGTGCGAACGGTCGCGTTTTCCGACGGCGTCGGAGGCGAAATCGTGAGGCGATCCTGCGTTACAGGTTCTCCGCAACGATGGTTGCCGCAACGGCCATTCCATGCCGATCGCGACACGTCCGAGAAGAAAACGAAGTAGCCGAGCGCGATGAACGCCATGGCAGCAAAAACGTGTTTCATGGAGCAATCTCCTTGCAAAGGTTCGCGAAGTCCTCGCTTCATTGGCATTATGCCAACAAAGAGAACTTCGGGCTCAAATAGGCCAATTCCTGTCCCACTTAAGCCCAATTTTTTGAATATGCCCTTTTATCGATAATAGTAAGCATACACCAAAATCACCTTTTTGTCAAGTCTAGTTGCTAATTAAATTCCAACAAGTTACTGCGGCATAAGGGCATTCCCGCGCCCTGTTCTTCCCCCGAAGTGCTTTTGACGAAGGGGGACGATCCGCGCCCCGCGCCCCGTCCTTGCCCATTTCCCCTTTTTTGCATACAGTTGATGGAATCGGGCTTTTCCGATTCCGAACCTTGGAAAGAAGAAGACTCATGCAAGCAGCAAAGATCCTCGAACAAGAGCCCCTCACCGTTGCGCAGCGACTCATCGTTGCGGCGGATTTCCAGATTGATCCGTCGGTCAAGTCCCGTCTCGAGCACCCTGATCCTGCTCCGCTCCGCAGACTACCCGCAGACCCGTTCTCGCCCTTCGCTAACGTCCATCGGCAGGTCCTAGGTCTCTGCGAAGCCCTGTCCGGGACTGGCGTCTGTATCAAGATGAATTCTGCCCTCCGACTCCTCGGCTACCCTATCATCGAAACCGTCCAGGGCTGGGGATTCGGGGTCATGGCAGATCTCAAGCTCAACGACATCGGCGCTACGCTCGCAACGGACGGAGCATTCCTGAAGTACTACGCGCCGGAAATCGTCACAGCCATGTGCACCGCCGGACCGGATGCGCTCAACAAGCTCCAGGATGCGCTTCCAGATACGCGCGTCGTCGGCGTGACGGTTCTCACCTCTCTCACCGAGGGAGACACTCACGATATCTATGACACGAACATTGCGGAGGCCGTCCTTCGCATGGTCGATCTGGTCATCAAGAAGGCATCCGTACGCAGTTTCGTCTGCTCTCCGAAGGAAGCTTCCGTTCTGCGCACGCAGTTCGGCGACGCCCTCCACCTGATCACGCCCGCCATTCGGCCAGCGTGGTCCATCGTCAACGGGGACGACCAGAACCCCGACCGCATCGCCACGCCAGCAAGCGCCATCAAGGCTGG
>CAZWYJ010000012.1:13237-20603 GCA_964638165.1 uncultured Gammaproteobacteria bacterium
GTACTCGTCGGGACGCTTCTTCATACCCAAAAACAGGGCGTAGGGCGTAGGGCGTAGGAATTTCCCACGCCCCACGCCCTGTCCCACGCCCTGCTATACTCCCCTCACTATGCCCGCCCCTCCCAACGATCCCCTGCACGGAAAAACGCTCAAGGCGATCCTGGAGTATCTTGTGGAATGCTATGGCTGGAATGTGCTTGCGCGGCGCATTGATGTGAACTGCTTTAAAAACGATCCCAGTATCTCATCCAGCCTCGTCTTTTTACGCAAAACCCCATGGGCAAGGGAGAAGGTTGAACTCCTTTACCTCCACGCGATCGGCCACAAACCCTCAAAGCACGACCGGTTCAAACCGATTGATTTACGCCTCTAAATGAACTTTTCGTGACATCTATTGACCTTTCAGTGGAAACGTGTCATAATATGTGCATAAAATTGCTTTATTTTGAAACTTGTCGAAGTTTTTAAAATATCTCTTAATCCGCAATTTTACCCTATTAACGATATAAACCTATGCAAGGTATTATCAAGAAGTTGACCGACAAAGGCTTCGGTTTCATTGCCATCGAAGGCAAAGAGAAAGACGTGTTCTTTCATAGCAAGTCTTTGATCGGCACCACGTACGAAGAACTTCGCGAAGGCGACAAGGTCGAATTCGATGTCGAAGAGGCCGAGCGTGGCCCGGCAGCCGTGAACGTGAAGCTCGTTGCATAAACAAGCTCGCAATCAAACAAAAACCCGCTGCGGAAACGCGCGGGTTTTTGTTTTCTCTCACGATGAAGGTTGCGACATTTCCACGCGCCGAACCTCGCCGGTTTCGCCGTTCATCCATACCCGATCGCCAATCTGAATGCCTTCGCGCGCAAGATTAACACTCGTGACCACTGGAATATGCTGCTCTCGTGCAAGAATGGAAAGATGGGACAAGACGCCTCCATGCGACCCGACGATCCCTCCGATCTCTCCGAAACACCCAGCGAGATCTGGCGTAAGCATGTCCGTATAGAAAATTTTTACGCCTTCGGGAGAGTGCTCCATGGTATCGCGCGTTACGAGTACGCCTTCAGCAATACCAGCAGAAACGCCCTTTGGTCGCTCTCGATCTTCCGAGATGAAGACATTTGTTAAGCGCGGCGGGAACGCGCATGATAGGCACGGAGAACGATCCTGCGCGAGATTTTTCTCTGCGGACAATCGTTTCCTTTCATACTCTTCAATCGTTAAGCGCCCATCAGACGATCCGATCGCCCGACGGAAGGCATTGAGATACCCCACCGTCAGCCTGCGCCCTTGCTCGCACAGATCATCAAAAGCCACGGCCTGCTCCAGCGATGGGCGTAGCGTCTCTTTTTTCCAGCCAGCTAGATTTTTCCACCATGCATCAAGATCCGTATCGTCACCATAGACGGGTTGGCGCGCCATAAACGGATCTACGTCAGAAATTTCCAACCCATTCCCCTCCCAAGAACCGTTCTCGTCTCCAAAATGATGTTCAAAGAATGTTCGGCGGAGCGAAGAGCTCAAGATACGGACGGCTGAAGCCTGAAATGGCTTCAGGATCGCATCCAGACGATGGAGCGATGCTCCAGCAATGAGATTGATGTCAAAAATGAGGGCATACGCTTTGTCGAATGCACTCCATACCTCTTTTACCGTTCCTAATGTGGGGATGTTCTTCTGCGCTACTTCTATGCGTTCAACATACAACTGGATGTCCGTCACCTTCATCCCCCGGAGCGCCCGGCGATTCTTCACGGTGCGTAGCCACCCTTTCCATGATGTCCATTCCGGCTTGAGCGCATGCTTCCCAAAGTAGCTATGCGACGGAAAGAGCGACTTCAGCTCTTCTTCGCGGTCGACGTATAACCAGCCACCGATCATCCGAAAAATATCGCGCGGCTCAAAATCGATACCGTGCGCACGGTAGGCACGCTGAATCGGACCATTTGGCCCATAGAGTCGGCGGAGCAAGGATAGCGTAAACGACGTGGGGCGCGGAGCGACTTCGCTGACCTCGGTTTGCTCATAGAGAAACGGCTTGCCTGCCGGAAGAACGCGGTCGAGATATAAGAGGCTCTGGTAGGCATCTGGAGAGATCGTGGTGATAGGACGGGCCTGCAAAAGATACAGCTCCCCGTCTTTCAAGCACCACTCGATATCCTGCGGATGACCGAAAGCCTCTTCAATCCTGCAGAAATCGGGAGCGATTTGATCCAGCGAGTCTTTCCATTTTGGAAATGGTTCGGTCCAATACCACTCAACCGCAGACGGTTTCACCTGCCCGGATACCAGTACGTCGCCGATGCCTCGATGATATTCGATCAGCATCTGGCGACGGACAGCAGGATGGCGCGTAAATGCCACGCCTGAAACATCGGCTTGAACGTACTCCTGAATGATCACGGAGAAACGGGAGATATCACCATTCAAGAATGTCCGCGCATGAAGAACAATGTCGTCAATCGCCTGCGGGATCTCCCGCCTTGCCACATCGAGAATTGTTTTAAACTGACCCGCGAACGATTCATCCATCCCGTCTTCGATCATCGCAGCCGAACGGATGGCGTATGAGCTTCCTGATAAAACTACCTCTACTTCTTCTGCAATAGCCACACGAATCTCCGGCGTCATGTCCCTGACCACGGAGCACGGGAGAACCACGAAATCCGGCACCCGAAAGCCAAGGCGTTTCAATGAATCGAGATTGCGGGCCTTGAGTCCGACATCATTGAGATGCGCACCGATCTCCTCACTCTTCACGATATACGTCATATCCCGGACCGCGTATTGAGGAGCCATGGCTCGATGAAACGGCCGAGGAATGTCCGTCCGCGGCGTTCCAGTTCCACCCCTGTCAATTTTGCATCAAAACAGCTGATATAGTCATCGCAGACGGTAATAACCTGCGCGGATGCGGACGTTTGCGCAAATACGTCTTCGAGATTAACGCTCGGCGTGGACATGAGCGGGATACTGAAGCTTCCGGGGATGTGCCACTTTTTATACACGCTCGGCGCTCGCGTATCCACAAGTACCGCACCCTGCGCCAGACTCTTCTTGACCCCGTCTAGCGTGATCACGCGCCGATACCGATCCTCCTTGTACACTGAAAGAAAGTTCACCTCGCCGTCCCAGTGCCCATCCGCTGCCACCCATCCGCTTGCGCCTTCTTCGATGTATCGGGCATAGATTTTTTTCGTGCGGAGAAATTCCGCCACTTCCTTTCCGCGCAAACCCGACCAGCAGTAGACCATCACAGGACGATCCGTTGGCAGCTCGATCCATCTCCCGGCCTTCAAGTCTGCAAAACGGATATGCGTCGCGCCAGGGAAACGCCCGTACTCATACTCAAGATCCTCGCGCGCATCCAAAACCAGATAGTCCGTCTGGTTGCTATCCAACATTGCCTGAAACTCCTTATTGGTGATTTTAAGTACCGCCCACGCTGGAGACTCGACCTGCACTGGTTGCTGTTCCCGCACACCACTCGCCGATTGGCCAAGGACGCGCACGATCGAACGATCGACCCGGATCGGACTTCCGGTCTTCGCATCAATGAGCACATCCATCAGCACCCCGTAACGCGTCACAACACCCCCTTCGAATAGCGTTAATTCAAGCGAGGTCCTTACATCATCAATGCGCTGCATTTTTGCAATACGAATATCCGTCACGTCCTTGTACCACGCCTCAAAAGTTTCGATTGGAACCGATTGCTTGGACATGGCGTACGCGTCTTCAAAATTATGAGAAGCGATAGCCTGATAGTAATTAATGATGAAGCTCTTCACCGAGTCCGGTGAGGTTCTCGCTCCCATGAAAGATGACGTCCCCAATCCAAACGTCAACTGATCAAGAGTATCACCAGGATGAACGGATGAAGCAGAGGCAGGGATGAGATCAATAGATGAGTCAAGAATGGACTCTGGCACAAAAGCCGTGGTGGCGGTCGAAGCATCTTGTCGGTTTTGAATACTCCCCATACTCCAGCGCGTCATCGAGTCCCATTGGATATAGCGCCCGTAGATCCACGCGCCACCGCCTGACAGAATGAGAATACCAGCGCCGACACTGATCCAAAAAACGAGACGTTTTCGCCCAACTAAACGCTGGCGAAGAAAACGGTAGGCGGCGGCGCTCATGGCGGAGAGGAAGATGAAGGCGATGCCGAAAAACTGCGCAATACTTGATGCGACGTTGAAGACGAAATCCGGCGCAGGTAGCGCCTTCGCCTGCTGAACCGAACACAAAAAGACCGTAACAAGAACAATTGGCCATTGGAGATATCGAGTGGCTTTGCGTGACATGGTGGGCATATCCTTTGTCCCAAGGATAGCCGTGCAACGGGAGAATGGCTAGTTGAGAAGATGTCTGAACCAGGTTTTTCAGGATCAGAGGATTAGCAGGATTGAAAAATATTCACATCTTTATAACCGTATGACCGTCTTCACGTAATGTCTTCTCGCTGACGTGGTATAGGACCGGTGCAAGATTTGTCACGATAAGCTCACTCTTTAATTGGTGATTACGCAGCCTGCTTACCCGCCACAGGCGATTATAGCGATACCAGCGTTTCTGCCATTTCACAAAACAATGGTCCGTCTCTCTGATCCGATACCCCTCGCAATGAGGACTCGTCGTGCGGAGCTCGCCGAAGAGCTTCTCCTTGGTCAGCCAGAGTTTTATTTGAATCGGGGTCTTACCCGTATTTCTCACCTTGAGATCGACAAAATTGTACAGGATTGTAGCACCGCTCCCAAAAGGAATCGTGCGGCCGGAGTCCGGAAAGACATCGAGCGAATGATGGTATCGTTCGAGGATGTCGAACGGCCCATGCAAAAACATCCAATGCAACAAGTTCGACAGCTGACACAGCCCTCCGCCCAAACCTTCGATCACTTTCCCTCGAGAGAGCAGCATACCGTCTACGAATCCCCTGCGACGCGAAGGCCTTCCGACTAACGTCCACAATGAAAATACCTCGCCCGGCCGTATGACCACATCGGTGATCGTTGCAATAGCCGCTTCGAGATTCTTGACCTTATTCAGTTGCAACCGCGAATCCGTTGTCCCAAGCTTGCGCAAAAGAATAGATGAGTGGCGATACAGTCTATGTGGCAACGGCTCTTTTGACTTCCGGCGCGCGATGCCCCTATTCAACGCATGCCGAGCAGACGTTCCGAGTTGGCGCGTAAATAAAATTGCGGGCTTGATCCGCGGAAAACGAATGGAAAATGGGACACGCGGCTTTACGGCATTCGAAGCCGTGAAGCGTTCGCGTATGTCCTGAAGCGCAGCCTGGGAGATAGCATGGGGCATGGAGGATGTCTGTTTTACCCCATGATAAAGATGCCTTTCTCTCGCATCATCTCCGAGGTTTGAAGAAGATTATATCATACCCGTCTCCCATCTCTTATCGGATCCATCTTCACGTTTCCGAACGAAAAAAACGTGGGATATTTTGCTTATGGCCCCGAACTTGAAAAAATCCGCTCTCTCGTGTAGGATCTTGGCACGATAAAAGAGCCACGGGGGCATCGTATAATGGTAGTACAACGGTCTCCAAAACCGTTAGCGTAGGTTCGATTCCTGCTGCCCCTGCCAGAAAAAATATCCTTGAAAGAGGATGTTTTTTATTTTGCTGAACCAGTCGTTTTTCAATCCTGCTAATCCTTATCATCCTGAAAATCCTGGTTCAGACAACAGGAATATGCCACAAAAACGGACTCCTTATGATAATCATGAAAATCCTTTAATCACGCAAATCATGGTTCAGACGTTTGTCCCCCGCCCGCGACAAATCTCCTCACCCCGTCCTGCCAATCCGGCATGGGAGGGAGTTTTGTGTTTCGTAACACGGATACCGGCTCGATATGCGCCTTGCGCGGAAAGTCCTCGAGAGAGGCGCGTGCGATCGGGACATTCAGCCCCTTTGCACCTAAGACGGTCTTGGCGAAGTCATGGCGCGAGCAGGAACCATTCCCTGTTGCATGGTAGATGCCATTCGGAACCTTGGACGCGAGCATGAAGACGATGCGATCCGCGAGGTCGTCTACGAACGTGGGGCTGCCGATTTCATCGTCCACGATGCGAAGCGTCTCCCCTGCCTCGGCCTTGGCGATAACCTTTCCCACGAAGTTCCGCGACCCCTCACCGAAGAGCCAGGATGTCCGAATGAGGTACCCGACTGGACTCGTTCGCTTGAACGCAGATCCATCCAATCCTCCGAATGATTCAATTATGTATTCTTCGCCCAAGCGCTTGCTCGCGCCGTAGGCGTTCATGGGCTCATGCGGAATCACGGATTCTTCCACGCCCTCAAGAGGCGTACCGCGGAAAACGTAGTCCGTGGAAATTTGCACGAGCCCGATACCGCGCGTCACGCAGGCCTCTGCAAGTAATCGGACCGCTGTGCCATTCAAGAGATCGGCAAGCGCGCGACCTTCCGGCGTTTCCGCGCCCTCAACATCCGTCATGGCCGCGGCATTGATGACGCATGTCGGCTGCACACGATCGAGTGCGGACGCAATGCTCTCCGCATTCGTGATATCAATCTCATCTCGGTCCATGCCGACGAGATCAGTACCCGCAATACGTGCACGCATAAGCGAAGACCCGAGAAGACCAGCGGAACCAATGACGAGGATCTTAGGCTTCATAGGTAAAAATGTTCGAGACGTCTTCAAGGAGAGGAAGGTCGAGATCCTTCGCACCGATGATGAACGCGGAGGGGTCCAAACCCGTTACCGCCTTCCAGTCGATTGCGAGCGCCTGATCATCCCAGCGCAACCCGCTCTCTGATTCCGGATACCACTCGTCGGAAACCTTATACTGGAACTCCGTCCCCTCTTCCAGCGCAACGAATCCGTGTGCAAAACCCTGCGGGATGAAGATCTGGTGGCGGTTTTCGGCGGAGAGCAGAATCGCGAGATGCTTGCCAAAGGCTGGAGATCCAACGCGAAGATCCACGATCACATCCACGGCAGATCCGTGAGATACGGAGACAAGCTTGGCTTGCGCATGAGGCGGACGCTGAAAGTGCAGGCCGCGAAGCACACCCTTATGCGAGATCGAATGATTATCCTGCACGAAGACATCGCGAATGCCCGCTTCGTGGAATGCGCTCTGTTTGAATGCTTCAAAAAAAAGCCCGCGATCATCCGGGAAGACGCGCGGTTCAATCAGGAAGACGCCGGGGAGCTCAAGTGGAGTAATCTTCATGCGCTGGAGGATAGAGTGAATAGGTCGGCACGTCAATAAGTTGGAAGTTAGACACCACCAGCAAGCTGGTGGCTTAATGAGTGGGAACTGCCCAGGGGCAGTTGGGTTCCCTGACGGTTAATCGTTAGAAGGTGCCTTGCGCTTG
>CAZWYJ010000013.1:0-19660 GCA_964638165.1 uncultured Gammaproteobacteria bacterium
TGTACTGACAAGCATAATCGCATTTTATCATGCGGTCTGCTAGTCTAGAGCCTTACGAATTACGGATTTAGATGCCTTTATTTGTAATCCGTAATTCGCAATTCGTAATTCATAATCCTATTGGTACGCCTTGGCTTGCAGAGTGAACAGCTCCGCATACCTCCCCTTCTTATCCATCAACGTCTCATGCGACCCCTCCTCGATGACCCGTCCGGCATCAATCACGATCACGTGCTCCGCCTGCCGGAGCGTAGAGAAACGGTGGGAAACGAAAATAATCCCCTTCCCTTCAAGGACGTCCGGGAGCGAGTGGAAAAAATTCTCCTCTTTCTCCGGATCAACCGCCGAGGTCGGCTCGTCGAAGATGTACATGCGCGCATCGCGGTAGAGAGCGCGCGCAATACCGACGATCTGATTCTGCCCGCCGGAGAGCTCGACCGCCTTATCCTCCACCATCGCATACTGCTTGCCCGCATGTGTTTCGATCCCATTCTTGAAATCCGGCAAGACGCTCCGCAGTCCGCTCGCATCAACCGACCGATCCAGACGCGGCCCATCTACTTCCTTGGCATAATCGCCGTAGAGAATTTGACGACGAATCGTATCATCAAAACGCGGGACATCCTGACTCATCACCGAAAGCGCGCGTCGCCACGCCGAAGGCTTGATATCCGCGAGACTCACCCCATTAACGAGAATGCGCCCTTTCGTCGGCTGAAAAATACCCATCAGTAATTTGAGTACCGTTGATTTTCCCGCGCCATTCAAGCCAACGAGCGCGAGGCGATCACCTTCGCGAAAGGTGCAGTTGATGCCACGCAAGACCTCTTCTCTGCTTCCGGGATAGGAAAAATGAACGTTCTTGAATTCAATCACGAGCGGGCGTGGCGGAACTTCCTTGCCGACATCTTTCTCCGGCTGAAGCGACAAAAAATCCCTCACGATGACAAGAAAGGCCGCATCGCGCTGAATTGCTCGATACTGGCTTAGCGCATATCCGAGATCCATCCAAAATGAGGGGAAGCTCACAAGAAATGCCGACAGCGTTCCAACGGCAATCGTCCCGCCTGTCATGCCGTGAAGAAGAACGTACAATGCCACGGCAAAACTTGCGACATACATTAACTCCGTCACTCCCCAGATCTTCGAGATGGCCCGGATATTCTTCATAGCTGTCTCTAGAAGGCTCCCTGTTGTTCTCGTCCACAATTTTATGAATGGCCGATGGAGCCCCCACGATTTCACGGAAAGCAGAGATACGGGCATCGTAAGCATGGCGCGATAGTAGCTCGCCCGTCTCCCCTCGCGCTTCTCGCGATCAAAAAGCGACCACTGCCAGATCGCCTCGCGCCTGCTCATAAAAATTCGGATCAGAACCGCAAAGAAGAGGAGGATGGACGCCTGCCAGGGTAAAAGCAGGAGGATCATGGACGCACCGAGCGCGCTCGCGAGGTGGAACAAGCCATAGAATGCCCACTGCGAAATATTCAGTATCACATAAGCCTTTCGCTGGAAGGCGTCACAGAGGATACGAAATTCCGTGCGCTCCAACACGGAAAATGATAGCGAAGCCATCTTTCGGATCACACCCTCATTCGAGGCGTACTCGAGACGAAAACGGATCACGTCGGTTTGGACATCCATGTTAAACCGACCCACGCCCATCACGGCGTAACAGATTAAAATCACAATGAGCCAATACGCCGCTGCGTGAAAATCCTGTCCGCTTAAAGCATCAACCGCCGACTTCACGGCGAACACCGAAAGCGCCGTAAAAGGAACCATGGCGATTCCCATGACCGTCCACAACAAAAAAGCCCTTGGAGCGGCACGAAAAACGAACTTCGCAATGAATGGGACAGCGCCAAGGACCTGTTTTGATGTCGGCTTCTCGTTGACCGTTGGAATGTGATACTCCACGAGGGATAGTATATAAGGAAAAACGTTTGAACCATGATTCACGGGATTTGCAGGATTAACAGGATCGCAATCCTGCAAATCCTTAAATCATGCGAATCATGGTTCAAACGTCCTTGTTCAACTCTGCGCCCATGTCACGTTTCCCCGCCTGCATGCGGAGATAGGCTTCGACGAATCGGTCGAGGTCGCCGTCGAGCACCTTGTCCGTTTCCGTGGTTTCAAAATCCGTGCGTGCGTCTTTGACGAGCTGGTATGGATGGATGACGTAGTTTCGAATTTGATTCCCCCACTCCGCGCTATGAAATTCTCCCCGAAGTTCCTTTTTCTCTTTCGCCATTTCTTCTTCCCGCAACGCAAAGAGCTTTGACTTCAAAATCTGCATGGCTGTTTCCTTGTTCTGCTGCTGGCTTCGTTCATTCTGGCAAGAGACCGTGATATTCGTGGGCAAATGCACGATACGGACGGCGGAATACGTGGTATTCACGGACTGCCCGCCTTTTCCGCCGGACATGAAGGTATCAATGCGCAAATCCTCGGGTTTGAGATCAATCTGAATGCTCTCATCAACTTCGGGCAAGACTTCGACGAGTGCAAATGACGTTTGGCGCAGGTGATCCGCATTGAACGGCGAAAGGCGCACGAGACGATGCACGCCCGCCTCACTGCGGAGATGCCCGTAGACGTTCTTGCCTTCAACGAACATCGTGGCAGACTTGATCCCCGCCTCCGTGCCACGACTCTCGTCTACGAGACGAACCTTCCAGCCTTTCTTCTCGGCATACCGCACGTACATGCGAAGCAACATCTCCGCCCAGTCCTGCGCATCCGTTCCGCCCGCGCCTGCGTGAATACTCATGACCGCGCTCTTGGCGTCATGCGCTCCCGAAAACAACATGCTGAACTCAAGCGCCCCATACCGGGCTTCAAGAGCATTCGCGGACGATTCCATATCCGCGAGCAAGGCTTCGTCCTTTTCTTCTTCCGCCACGCGAATGACATCCAGAAGATCTTCGACGTCTTTGCGCAACACCTGCCACGCGCCCACGTCATCCTTGAGATCCGCCAGCTTCTGCGATTCGCGACGCGCACGCTCCTGGTCCGACCAGAAGTCCGGCGCAGATGTCTCGATTTCCAACGCAGAGATTTCCGAGAGACGCGCGTCTATCGCCAAAACCCGCCAGGCCTCGACAACGCGGGCTTGGAGGGAGGTGAGACGATCAATGAGAGGGTGGGACATACGAACAGGATTGTTAGATTGCTCGATTGTTAAGCACGGCATGAGCAATCAAGTAATCTAACAATCAAGTAACTTCACCCTATTTCAGACAAAAAAGCAAGCGTGCATGTCGTATTTCGGAATTCGCCTTTCGGAAAAATGGGATGAATGTGTGCATATCCCGAAATACGACATGTGAGCTACGAACTGCGCGCTTCTAAAGATTGATCTTTTCGCGATACTTCCCGATATACGGAACTTCCCAAAACCGCCCGTTCAGGCAGACGAGGAAGGCGTACGCATTCACGATGAAGAGGAGAAGTGCCGCGAGCCATCCGAAGAGCGGGATCCAGAATCCGAATGATCCAATAATCCACGCGCAGCAGAGGATGAGCCCCTGCTTGGCATGTTCCTGCGCAAACCGAGACCCGCGCGCTGCGAGGAGTGGGACGAGGCAGAGAAGACCCAAATATCCGATTGCGGCAACCACGCGATTATCTTCAACGTCTTTGGGGTCGAACTTCGGGATCACGGTACCTTGGATGGTGTCTGACATATGAGGAATGGTAGCATGGGAAGGTGGGTGGGAGAAGACGTAGATGGTAGATCGTAGATCGGACTATTTGAGACGCTTTTGCCTTGAATGAATAAAACCTGTAAGCAACTGGATACATCTGATGATCATTTGATTTAACTGCTCGTACTGATCCTGCGATATGTATTTTAAACGCAAAGCAATGATCACCTGCGTTTCGAGCTCCGAGGCAGAGCCAAATGCAATATGTAAAAATTGGAGAAAATCGGCATCTGTTTTTCTTCGATAACCCTCTGCAATATTTGAAGGTATGGAGACAGCCGCCCTTCTCATTTGAGATGTTAAGCCAAAACGTTCATGCGTTGGAAATCCATCACTTATTTTGTACATCCGCTCAACCAAATCCATTCCGACCTGCCAAATGAGCAGGTCATGATATCCTTTTGTCATAATCATATATTCTATTCAGTCTCGCATTTCAAAATCATTGTCAATGTGTATATCGTAGCCAATTTTTCATCTTTCCGATCTACGACCTATCACCTACGTCTTCAAAAAACCGACCACCTCTTTCGAAGTGATCGATTTATTTGTTTTCTTCAGGTTGAACGACAAATGGCAATTCCGATCTACGATCTACCACCTACGATCTACCTCCCCTAGAACCCCATTCCCCCGCCCATGCCACCGCCGTGGTCATGGCCTGCAGGTTCTTCCTTCTTCGGGATGTCCGTGATAGCACATTCCGTGGTGAGGAACATCCCTGCGGCGGATGCGGCGTTCTGGAGCGCAGAGCGCGTCACCTTGGCCGGATCAACGATCCCGGCCACCATGAGATCTTCGTAGACGTCCTTGGCCGCATTATAGCCTTCCGATCCCTTGCGGGACTTCACTTCCTGCGCAACCACAGACCCGTCCTTGCCGGCATTCTCCGCGATGATGCGAATCGGTTCCTCAATCGCGCGACGGAGGATGTTCAATCCGATCTTCTCATCACCTTCGAGCATCAATGCGTCGAGCACCGGAAGCGCGCGGATCAATGCGACGCCACCGCCAGGCACAATCCCCTCTTCCGTCGCCGCCTTCGTGGCTGCGACCGCGTCCTCAATGCGATGCATCTTCTCCTTTGTCTCCACTTCCGTGGCAGCGCCAACTTTGATGACGCCCACGCCACCGACGAGCTTAGCCATGCGCTCCTGGAGCTTCTCGCGGTCAAAGTCGCTATCCGTGGTTTCGATCTGCTTGCGAATTTGCGCGGCACGATCCTTGATCGCCTGCTCATCGCCTGCTCCGCCCACGAACGTGGTGTGATCCTTCGTGGCAATCACCTTCTGCGCAGAACCAAGGTCCGTCATGACAACGGAGTCGAGCTTGCGACCGAGCTCATCCGTGATGAGCGTGGCGCCCGTCACGATCGCGAGATCTTGCAACATCTCCTTGCGACGATCGCCAAAGCCCGGGGCCTTGATCGCGAGCACGCTGAACGACCCGCGGAGCTTGTTCAGAACGAGAGTCGTGAGAGCCTCGCCTTCGATGTCATCCGCGATGATCACCATATCCTTCTTTCCGGTCTGCACCACCTGTTCCAAGATGGGAACAATTTCGTGCACGGTCGAGATCTTCTTATCCGTCACCAAGATCGGGGCATCTGCGTACTCCGCAACCATCCGATCGGAATTTGTCACCATGTAGTGCGAGATGTAGCCCTTGTCTATGCGCATGCCTTTGACGGTTTCCGTCTCGATCCCGAAGGACTGCGACTCATTCACCGTGATCACGCCCTCCTGTCCGACTTCCTTAATCGCTGCGGCGATGATCTTGCCGATCTCGGCATCATTCGCGCTGATGGACGCGACCTGTTCAATTTCGTCTCCGGCAACCGGCTTGGCGATCTTCTCGCGAATCTCTTTGACGATGGCCTCAACACCCTTCTCAATGCCACGACGAACCGCGAGCGGGCTTGCACCAGCCGTGATGTTCTTAATCCCCTCGGTGATCATGGCCTGCGCGAGCACCGTGGCCGTGGTCGTGCCGTCTCCGGCGACATCATTCGTTTTGGACGCGACCTCTTTGACGAGTTCCGCACCCATGTTCTCGAACTTGTTTTCGAGTTCAATTTCCTTCGCAACCGTGACGCCGTCTTTCGTAATCGTCGGCGCACCATACCCGCGATCAATGACGACGTTCCGCCCCTTCGGACCGAGCGTGATCTTAACCGCATTCGCGAGCGCGTCAACACCGCGCTTGAGCGCATGACGAGCTTCTTCGTTGAAAATAATCTGTTTCGACATAATCAATAATTGGTTTATTGGTAAGTGGTTGATTGGTTGATTGGAATTTTCTAATCAACTATTTACTAATCAACTATTTACCGTTATTCGATGACTGCCAAGACGTCGGATTCGGAGATGACGAGGTACTCGGCACCGTCAACTTTCACCTCATCCGGCGAATACTTCTTAAACACGACTTTGTCGCCAACCTTCACATGCATTGGCGCGAGCGATCCATTATCGAGCACACGACCCGGACCGACAGAGATCACTTCGCCCTGTTCCGGCCGTTCTTTGTCGGCCGTGTCAGGAAGAATAATACCGGAGGACGTGACTTCCTCCTTGGTGAGTGCCTTGATGATCAAACGATCGCCAAGCGGACGTACGGTAGACATAACAATAAGAGAGAAAGTTAGAATGTTTTAGACATCAGCACTCTCTATGCGAGACTGCTAATTGGTAGCCGTACTATGCCCAATGGCAGAAACCGCGTCAAGAGACCGCGTGAGGATTCCCCGTCCCCCGCTCCTCCTGCCAGCGAATGGCGAGGACGATGATGACCGCGAGGAGCACCTGACCGGACCAGAGCGTCCAAAAATAGTGGTCCATGGCAGATAAGATGGCCAAAACAACGATGAGCGGATGGAAAATCGGGAGTTTGACCCGAATCCCCTTCACGGTCACCGAGATGAGACGAAAAACACGATGGAGGAGCGCCCACGCAATGATCAGGAAGCCGATAAAACCCAAGAAGCCCACGTCAACGATGGCAGCGAGCGGCACGAGGTGCGGAGGCTCGGCTTGTATGAAAGAGATTTGTTCGTTTTGCGCACGGTGCGCTGAAATGCCGATCTGGCCCGCGCCCGGACCCCACCCGAATGCCTGGCGCTCATTCGCAACAGCGACGCCATCGCGGATCGAAAGAATGCGCGTCTGGACCGACCAGCTCTCCAAGCGATTGCTCAAAATAAATCGCGCCGTAAGATGGTCCCACTCGGAGACAGCACCGAGGATCATGACTGCGATGGCGACAATGGCGACGGATGCAAGACGGAAACGGTCAACGCCATCGGAGCGACGGGATACGATGACGAACGATGAAACAAAACCGATGAGCCCGGCGATCCACGCCGCACGTCCGTACGTCACCATGAGCATGAAAATGAACAGACCACTCGTGAGCATCAATCCGATCCGGCCGGCTGAAGATTGAACGCGCAGAACCAAAAATGGAATCAACGTACAGGCAACGGCCAGATAGCCACCGAAAATATTCGGGTGCGGAAAACCTCCATACGCCCGAAGTACGCGATACAACCCGTGCTCAACCACGGACGTACCATGAACCCATGGGTGATGATCCGCCATGCCAAGCCACGTAGATGCAAAAGTATCCTGCTGAAAGTATTGGAAGAAGCCGATAACGGCATGCGGGAGGAGCGAGATGATGAACCACGCGCTCATGCGCACATACGGAATCCGCGCGCGAATGAGCGTCCACGCAAAAAGACTAAGGAGCGTCACCTGCATCCACCACATGCCCGTCGCGGACCATGACGTGGTGAAGAACGTGGAAACGATGAGAAAGAGGATGGCAACGAGAACAGCTCCGTGACGCTTGAGCCGATCCGAAAACGTCATGTCGGGTTCCGGCTTTGGAAGCGAAACCGGGTAACAGATAAATCCCAAGACGATCACCGCGAGGATCACGAACCATGTGACATAGACCGAGACCGTCCCCTGCTCCCAGGCAAAATTCGAGAGTGAGGCTTGCGAAACGATCCACCGCGTCTGCCACGGGAGGACGAGGATGGCGATGGGCCACAGGATGGAGAAAATACGTTTCAGATAAGGCATAGATGAAGGCAGAATACGCGGTCAGGCGGAAAAGGTCGAGGAGTCGGAATTCGTATTTCGTAGATCGTATTTCGGGATCTTTTCGTCATTCGCGCAACACACGCCTTTGGTTTGCATTTCCGAAATACGGAATACGAGCTACGAACTACGCTCTCAACCTGTTCTCATACTCCTCCCGATACTTCTCCCGGGCGTCGTCAACGTGGAATTTGAGCACGCGATCATTCACGATCACCGTGGTATCCGCATTCATCCGATCCCGGATACGTGCCGGGAACCACCGCATCTGAATGCGACGTGCGAGCGGTTCGAGGAAACGAGGGAGTGCGAGACGAAAACGCGGAGCACGGACAGAGATATCCGGAGACAATATCCACGGACGCGCGAGCCGATGACGTTCCCGGATTGTACCATTCTGCTCCCAAAGCTCCCGGGAAATTCCGTCATCAAAAAGCGGGAGCATGGAAAGAAACCAGTAGCGGAAGTACGGATCGTCCTGTGGCACGGCGGTCGCGACCGCCGATGCCGGAGACAACATGTGTGAAGACAGGTCGAGGTCCGCATCCGTCATGAAATACGAAAGGCATACGGCGTCCGGCCTCATATCCTTCGCCGTAGCGGACGCCAAACGGCCGAAGATGCGATACGGCGTTGCGGAGAGCAGGCGCGTTGACCAAATCCCGCCATCACGGACGATTACGAAAAAATCCAGATCCGAATCATTCCGCGCAACGCCGAGCGCCGTGGTATTCACGAGCGCCACGAAGCGCACGTCGGCGATGCGGGCGAGATGCCGCGCCACGCGGCATGCGCGCCGGAGCTTGCGGGGAAACGTGATATCGGCATCGTGTAGGCGTCGCATGAATCCCTCTATGCTCCCCCGGCGCGCCACGCGGCCGCCCTGCGCCTCCAATATCCTGTCCGCAATCAGCGTGTCGCGGGCGGCCGCGCACTCGCCCGCAGAAGGCGCCTCACCGTCTTCCGGACCCCACTCCATCCACGTCACGCACTCCGTCCATAATGGCGCGTATCCGACGACCTCAAAAAACGTAATGGCTCGATAGAGCGCATTTTGAATTCGATCCTGACGTTCTTGGACTAGCATGTGGCATCCGCCCCATCGCTCATCATCGCGTCGGACGGACGTTGTGCTAAACGATCAACGGAGATCGAAGCAAGTCCCCGGAGCTTCGCGGGCTGTTCGCCAACACCATCTTCAACGATAACCTCCCGCTCATTCATCGAAACAATCTGCGACCACGCGATGATGAGCTGATCTTCCATCAAACCCTGTACCAAACCCGTCTTCACGCAAATAGCCGAAAGTCTTCCATCGTCACTATCGAACTCGAAATCAACAACTTTACCAATCACCTGACCGCTCCGTGTTCGGACGGATGCACCGATGAGTCGCTTGGCGCGGAAATGCATAGACGAGAATTTGAGTGTTTGGGTTTTAAGGTTTTGGATAAAATGCCAAAACCTAAATGCCAAATCCTTATGACTGCGACGGAGGCGGAAGCTGTGGCGGTTCAATGACGACGGCAGTCGCGACTGGTCGGCGCTTATACTCCAACATATACCACTGCTGCAAAACCGTGAGCAAGCTCATCACGAGCCAGTACAGCGTGAGTGCGCCCGGAAGACTGAAGCCAATCACGACCGTGACGATCGGCATCATGTACATCATCTGCTTGTTCATCATGGCCGCCATGCCCTCATCCTGCGCCCCGGGCTTATCCTGAACATCCTTCGGAGGCTGTTTTGAAGCATGACGCGCGAACATCTGCTTGGATTGCCAGAACTGCACGGCTCCCCCAAGGATTGCCAGCGGGATATTCGGCTTGTCCAGCTGAACAAAGTTGAAGAGCATCGGAACAATCTGGCCGGGCTGTGCCACGAAGGGATACAGGAGGTTAAAATCTTGCGTATCCGTAATCGAACGTAGAACGCTAAAGAGTGCGATGAAGATCGGGAGCTGAACGAGAATCGGCAAACACGAAGATGCCGGATTAACCTTCTCCTTCTTATACAAAGCCATGAGCTCACGCGCCTGCCCCTCGCGATCATCCTTATACGCCTTCTGAATCTCCGCGATCTTCGGCTGGATGTCCTGCAAGGCCTTCTGCTGTGCGATCTGCTTCTTCGCCAATGGATACAGCAAGACCTTCACGATTATCGTCAAAACGATAATCGCGATACCAATATCCTGACCCGGAATCACGTCATACAACCACAACAAGAGGTTGAGGAGCGGACGAGTTAATACCTGTGTAAAAATTTCTCCCATGTTTATTGCTTGGAACGTTCATGTTCGGCGCATACCTTCGTCAGAATCTGCGCTTCTCGTTCCGTCCCGATGGACATCGGGACGTCACTTCGATGCTCCTGCCCGCCATTGCTTCGCTCAGGCGATGGCAGGCGGGCGATTCTTCCTCGATCTGCATCCAAACATGAACGTTCTCGATCGTTGGTTTAAAGTGTTCAGAGCAAAGTCCGTATGTCCGTGGTCAAACGCGCTCGTCGAATGATTTCGACGTACGGACCTACGGTCCTACGGACATCAATACACAATTCCTCGTTAACTTTAAGGTTTAATTACGCGCGTGTCTCATCCTTCTCTTCCTCCGCGGGCTGGGCATCCGCCTCATTCGCGCGCTCAGCGTGCTCGCCGTGCTCATCCAACACTTCCGGACCAACCTCCGTCTCTGGCGCCGACGGAGCTTCTACGGTCTCTTCGACGGAAACGTCCGCGACCTCTTCAGAGGACTCGGTCTGACCCTCCTCGTCCGTCTTCTCCTCATCAGATGCGACCTCTACGCCACCCTCTTCCGCCTCAGCCATCACGGCCCCGCCTTCCTCGCGGATCGTGATCTTCCATCCAACCAATTTCGCAGCCAAACGAACATTCTGCCCACCCTTGCCGATCGCAAGCGAAAGCTGATCCGCGGCAACGGAAACGGACGCAAGATGCTGATCCTGATCAATCTCAACGTGAATCACCTTTGCCGGAGAAAGCGATGCGGACACGTACTCTTCAATATTTTCTGACCAGAGAATGACATCTACTTTCTCCCCGCCTAATTCGCGGATCACGGACTGGATGCGCGTTCCACGCTGACCAATACAGGAACCAATCGGATCAATCGCGTCGTCATTCGTCATGACAGCCACCTTGGTACGACTCCCCGGCTCACGGGCGATTGACTTGATCATGACGATGCCATTGGCGATTTCCGGGATCTCCTGCGAAAACAGCGCCTGAACCAATTCCGGAGAGGAACGGGACAAACGGATCTCCGGACCCTTCGGGGTCATCGTGACCTCGCGGAGCAATGCCTTCAAGCGCGTCCCCGGATAGTAACGCTCTTCCATAATCTGATCCTCCGGCAGAAGAACGCCTGTGGCGCGACCAAGGTCGATCAGGACCACGCGACCTTCGCGACGCTGAACCGTGACGTTCATAAGTTCGCCTTCGCGTCCCTTGAAGTCTTCAAAGATCACGCTACGCTCGGCCTCGCGGAGCTTCTGCATGATCACCTGCTTTGCCGTCTGTGCGGCCATGCGCCCGAATGCCGCCGGGATGGAAAGCTCAACGCGAATTTCTTCTTCGAGACGCGCATCCGGCTTAATGTCCCGCGCATCCCGAAGCATAATCATGGTCTTCGGATTAAACTTTGGCTCATCATCCTCCGCTTCAACCGAAACCGATGCCATGCCGGGAATCGGTTCGCGTTTCACGCCACGCCAGCGATACTCGTTCGCAATGGCGCGCACGGACTCCGCCTCATCCATCGGACGACCTTCTTCCGTTGCCTCATCGGCAATTTCCATATCCTCCACAACGGTCTTCACGTCGAACACGCGGATGCCTTCCGTGGCTCCGTCGTACTTCTCCGGATCGAACTGTGCCTGGATATTCTGATTCTTGTTTCCGAAATCTTTTCGATACGCCGCCGCAAGCGCGGCTTCGATCGTTTCGATCACGGATTCGTACGAGATATTCTTCTCGTCACAGATCTGCTTGATCGCTTGTGATATTTGGCTGGCCATAGTGAGGAGGGTTTAGGGTTTGGACGTTAGGACTTGGGACAAGAACCCGCTTCCTAATAAAACGACCCGTTCTTCCGGAACGAGTCAATGCAAACAGGATAGAGGAAGACGGGAAAAGTGTCAAATAGACGAACTCGTAATTCGGAATTCGCATTTCGTATTTCGGGAAAAACCTCCATAACATACCAAAAAACCTCCCCGAGGGCATCGGGGAGGCTCCTATTTCTATCCGGACGGTTATGCTGCCTTCTTTTTCTTGCCACGCGACGCAGCGGCGGCCTCTTCAATCCCGGAAAGGTCAACATCTTCTTCCATGCCTGAAAGATCAACGTCTACCGGGATTTCCTCCCCTTGGGCCGATGCATTCAATTCCGAGAGGTCAACGTCTTCTTCTGCAGCGGATGCATTTAATTCCGAGAGATCAACATCAACGGAATCCACATCTGCGAGCTCCTCGCGCAAGGCCTGAAGCCTCCCGAGCAATGCCTGCTTGCGAGCGCGAATTTCCTTGGGGCGATCCTCGTCTTTCTTCCACGCCTTAAGCTCTTCGTGGAGAATGCGAAGCTGTCCCTCCTGCTCCTGGATATCCTCCTTCAGCCGAGCGCGCTCTTCCGGACTCGCCTTCTTGAGCATCTTCAACTCGCCCTTGAGCGTTTCGATCTTCGCCTCAGCAACAGCCATATCTTCACGAAGACGATTCTCCCGGAGATCCACATTGGACGGCTTCAACTGGGATTCGATCATGGCCATTTCCGCGCGAATTTCCGCCTTCTTGGCTTCGATACGATCCTCCTCCGAGGCCGGACGCTCAGGAGAAGCCATGTCTGACTCTTTCGGGGCTTCGTAAAAAACATTCGGAACACCAATCTCTCCAGACTCGGACCTCTCATGAAATGCCATGGCCCGTTCCGTCTCTTGGTACTGCTGATTCCAGCGATCCGTTTCTTCCTGAATTTGTGCCAAACGATTCTGCGCCATTTTGGCAGGAAGCGACGCCGTCTCTTTCACTTCCTCAGTCAAACGCTTAAAGCCCTCTGCCGTAGCCCGGAAGGAAAAATCAATCGGAACCTGTTCAAGATCGGAACGGAGACCGACCACACGACCTTGGGCGTCTCGCGCGACGAATTGTTCATACCCGCCCTGACGCGCCTCAACGACACGCTCCGCATCCTGACGAGCGGATTCGCGAATAGACGCCTCCCGCTTGGAAGCCTCTTCGGATCTCGCCATGCTCCGACGCGCCTCGATCATCGCGGTCTCGTCCTTGGCACGCTCCGTCGCGGATCGATGTCCTGCAATACGACCGTCAATCGCGTCAATGCGGGCTCTCGTCGCCTTTATGGCACGTTCCTGCGCTCCCTTTTCCGCATGTTCACGCAAGGCCTTGGCTGTGCGTAAATCATTGATATGAGCACGGTCACCTATATCCTCCATATCCTTCAAATCATCATCCTCAAGCTCCATTACCGTATCGGACGTAACATCCACTGGAACCGATGACTCGAACGACCGTCGCTTGCCATACCTCTTCTCGTCGGATGCCGCAAGCTCTTCCAAAGCCTTCTTCATTCTTTTTGGCCGAGGTACCGTGATATCTTGAACATCTTCATCCTCGACTTCCGGCAGGGCATCCGCAGTCACATCCTTAATTCCTCTCGCCTTCTCGGTAAAATCGCCAAGCCGTCTTAAAGCCTTGTCTTGTATTCCCGTACCCTCTTTCGCCTCCCTCTTCTTACGGTCAGCAATCAGTCCAACGCCACTCTCCCGCTGCGGGATCGCATTATCCGGCGAAGATTGTGGGAATTGTTCGGCAGCATTTGATCTCATAAGCATGGATAGAGATATATTTGATTATTCGACAGGATATCACATTTTTTCGATTTTGTCCAGTTCTATTGACACAATGTCGCATTTCGTAGTTCGTATTTCGTATTTCGGAACGTGAATGACGCATTTTTAGCCCAACGTGACCACGTAAGAGCCCGAAATACGATCTGCGAATCCCGAACTACGACATTAGATCTCCTCGCCCTGACGGATCTGTAATGACCCCGGGAACACAATCCACGGACGCCGTGCCTCGACACTTCCGAACGCATCCGTTTGCGGACGATCCGGATCGCACTCGTTCGGACCGATGGCGGAGACAGAGCCCGTATCTTCGAACACATTCGTTCTGATGAGGGACGCGTCGAAACACCCGCCATTCTCATGGCGAATAGGCGCGCCTGCGAGATCCGTTGGCTGTCGTGAACGATTATCCCAACTCGCCCGACACTCACCGGAGCACCAGCCCCAATTATCAATGAGGAGAATGCGCGGGGTAAAGCGACAGGACTGCGTCGCCGTATCAAAGCACCCTTGTGGCTGAGCCATATTCTCAACGCAGGTATCTCCGGGTGCGCAATCGTCCGATGCATCGCACTCTCTGCCCGGATCACCCGAGCAACGACCGGAATCGGAACACGTCGTTAATCCGTTTCCAGGGACACAGCTATATGAATGGCGGAAATCGAAGAATTGTTCCTCGCAGGCATCCGTGGTGCTGCCAAAAGCCGTGCGCGAATCGCAGAACCCGGATTCACCGCCAAAATCACACTGCGCATCATCCCAACACCGCTTATTCAGATTATTTGAACAGTTCCCCATGGTCACGCACTGACCGCCTCCCGGAGGACAGTCCGCATCCGTTTCACAGGTGAGGCCCGGGGTCTCCGAACACTCCTTCGGGGTTCCGCAGTACGGCTTGCGATTCTTCAGGAAAGCATCCGGCAATTCCGTGCGCGTCCCATCGCCCCAATCCACGAGCACGCGCCGGAGCGGCATCTGCTCATGCGCGGCCCATGCGTAGAATCGAACCGTCGCGATATTACTCCCGGATCCGCCATTCACCACGCCTTCGGCAATGCCGTTCAGGCTGAAACTATCGAGTGATGCGATCCGACATCGCGAACCTTGGCACGTGCGAGGATCCGGCGCACCGGTATGCGGAGGAATCGGATTGTAGTAATCCACGTAGTTGTAATCCATGTCGGACGCGCTCATCTGAGTGCTTGGCGCGTTCGAACGCAGGTAGCGCGGAGAGGAGAGTCCCGGCGTCACGTCCGTCGGCAACGGCCGGTCGTCCCGGATGCTGTTTGCCGCGTTCAGCAAATCGTAGCCGAACAGACCGCAGTACTCGTCATTCGGATCCTCGCAGAACTGCGGACGTGGCCAGTACCCGGCAGGATGCGTGCAGATATTCGAGTCCTCCCCCGGCTTGCCCTCAAGCTCCGGACGATTACTCGCATCTTCACTCCCTTCCGGCCAACAGGCATCCGCTCCGCTCTCCGGCCGACCATACGGATCATCCGCATCCGACTCGTTTGCAACGCGATTGCACCAGCCACCAGCTTGGCCCTGAAGGCTCCTAAAGAGCGAATCACTCACATTCGGGGGTCGGCAGTCCGTATCCGCGCCACACGTTTCACCATCCCGTCCTCCCCCGCGACAGATGCCGGTGATCGAACGATTTTCGGAACTGGAAACGCCTTGACGCCACATGAGTGGCAATGATTCGCATGCGCCATAATGCGCGACCATCTGATTGAGATCGGCTTCGTTTTCAGGTATCAGCGTCGTAGAAACGTATGGCGGAGAGTCAGTTGTCAATGGGGAGGTTAAAGACTGCCAGATACGCGAGACAAACAAAGGCTCATTCCCATCATATACCGGATTAGTTATATTATCGGATCCTCTAGGTCCGTCTTCCGAATCCCACCAAATATGCGGATTGAATCCCGGATAGAGCGAGAGGAGAGAAACGTCATTCCAGCGATCGTATGTAATCACCTCTCCCCCTGAATTGAACCACGAACCGGATGTATTGATACGAGTCGCAAAGAAACAGACATTATCATCGTCTTCGCACGAAGAAGTAAGACCCGCTACCTCGAGATCAACGTCTGCGAATGGTGGCCACATGGGCTTAGCTGGCCAGAATGCATCGTCATACACTGCGCTATTCGGATAAACCGCTTGACCATCAACCGTCTCTGATGCCGTAAACCACGTATGAAGATATCCTGGAACATCTTCTCCAAGGAGCCCGCCGTCGAGCAAAAATCCATTGGTCGCCATATAGAAATACCGCGTTATCTCACCATCATTAGAAACATGGATCGGGTTGAGCCTGGATGAGTGCTGGCCTAGGCCACCATCCCCGTCATGCGATGTCCTCGCCCAGTAGAACATATTATTAACGGAACCCGATGGCCAGAAGTTCCGCGCCATGAAGTGACAATCTTCGTCATGGCCCGCTCTACACTGCGCCCATGGACGATCCGCGCACGTCCCTACGGAGGCTCCGTCCTCTACGATACACGCACCGCTGACGATCTCTTGAGGACACTCAGCGCTCTGCGCACTCTCGCGCGTGCAGTAGCTCGCATACGTCGGACGATTATCATCACCGACAAACTCCTTCACCTTGCCCGGATCGCGCACGCTATTCTGACAGCGGAAGGCTCCTCCACGAATTGCGACAGCGCGAGTGCATCCTGTTTGATACTGATTCGAGGTCGGATGGCACTCATAAGGGCAATCACCCAAACCTCCGTCCGCGCCACTGCAAGCAAAATTTCCGCTACTCATTTGCTCCCAGTGAGCGTCAATGGCCTGCTTTGTTATCGTGGAACCATTCTGCGCAAGATACGTCCCCCCATTCGGATCCGATGTCGGGTCATACCCGTTAAAGAGCGCACACGCCCCGTACATCGGGGTCAAGATACCGCTCACATCCTGACGCATAGGCGCCCGATGGCAGATATCCGGATCCGTGGAGCAGTCCAATCCTCGGTTCACGCCACTGAACACATTGCACACGCGCTGTTCAAATATCCCGCCGGCATTTAAGCCTCCGCGCAAACACTTCCCTTGCAATCCGCAGTACTCTCGGGATAGATCTTCTCCATTTTCCAGCTCATCAACCGGCGGACACCACTGTCCGAACTGCGGGCTCCGCGGATCCGTACAGGCATAGTCGTCGCGCGTGACCGCGCGAGGATAGTATCCGTAAATGCGGTAGATCTTGGCGAAGACATTGCTCAACATCCCCCACTTGCTGGTCGGATACTTCGTGGCCGTAAAGTAGCTCTGCCCCGGCGAGGTAAACGTGGGCGGATTCATCGGATTCACATCCACCTGATCCACACCGGTCATAAAGAGCGGTTGCTCGCCCGCATCCCCGGTTGCCAAACTCGCACCGAACGGAATGTTCGTCGTATTCCAGCTGAAACCGTTCTTCATGCTATACGTGCCATTCGCGCTATTGCGATCCGTAAACACCACGGATTCATGACTGTCCTTACTCACCGTTTCCAAAAGTTCCCGACAGATATCCGCGGAATTCATGTTCATGTACATGTAGATGTAGCGCGTCTGGTCGCCCGGAGCGCACGCCGTCACCCACAGTCCCACGAACTGGAACGGGCCCACGAGCTGGTCCGGGTTCACCTCCTCCGGACTCCGATTATTCTCCTCCGGATTCGTATCCTCAAAAACCGCGCGAATGGAGAACCACGGGTCCGAAGATTCGCACTTGCCGTACACCGGACGGCGTGACAAATGATCCAGCCCGCTACGCCCGATATCCGAAGTAAAGGCCTGGAATCTCTGCTGACCCTCGGCTCGGTAATTAAGTTCCCATGTCTTGATAAAGCACGTTCCGTCCTCGCTCCGATTGTCCGGGGAATCCTCCCCGCCCTGAACAAGGCAATCCACTTTTACCGGAATTCCGTTATCGGAACCGTCTTCGGTCACGATCTGCGCCGTACTGCGATTCAAGGTGCCGCCACCTTCCTGCAAGTACTTCTGAAAATTCGCATGCCACGTATTATCCGCCTCTTCCCATCCCTTTCCATTCTTCTTCTGTTCCTTCTTATTGTAATTCTCCACCTTTGCATCACCCCATATCTCGCTGTACGCGCATGCGATCTTATTATCCGGAACCGAGAATGAAAAGTTCGCGATAGCGTCTTCCGTGGAATAATCGCGCGTCGTCTCCCAATCCTGCGGCGGATTCCCGAGCGCCCCGTACGCAATATGATTCGGATTGAAAAGGAAAGCGTACTCCGTATACGAACGACCCGTGCCTTGCCCGGTCGTCACGAGGCGCATGGCATCGGAGTCAACCACGAATGCCTGACCCTTCTCGTCATCAATGGACTCGCACCGATCCCCTTCCTGCGTCCCGTCCGCCTTGTGACCGTCAAGCGAAGCACCGGGCTCATTCCCCGTACATCCGCCCCAGAAAAGGAAGTTCGTACAGCTTCCGTCGGACGTAAACCAATCCGCATAGAACAGAGCGGAGATACGCCCGGCATAACGACCCTCGCTATTCGGCATAGGACCGACCGCCCCCTTGCAAGAATACTTATCCCTGCAGTTCATGCTCACGTTTACGGTATTCATGCCATGAGCAAGATTCGTGTAGTCAATGACATCTCTCACCTCAGCCGCCAGAGGGACGAACTGCAAAGCTAAACGCTCCCAAGAGAATCCCTCCTCCGGGAGCCTGCTCGGCCATGCCGCCTCCGGATTCAATCGCTGAACACGAGGGCTGCGCACCGGACTCGAACAGTAGTAGCGACCGGAAGACTGCGGGGGTTGGAAGCCGGCCGTAGGACTCCAGTGATACTGATCTCCGGGGCCGGAAAGGACCGGAGCCGGATTCCAGGTAAGGCACTCCCGACGCGACGCGTCTCCGGCAACCGAGCGCGACACGTCATACTCCAAACACTGCCCGGTCACGCCACGAACGAGCTTCACGTCCGTAATCGGCATGCACGTCCCACCCTCTCCACAACGGATATCAACCTCTCCGGGCGTCAATGCCGCCATCGAGACAGCGGATACCGAATCCGTTTCTCCGTCTCCCGAAGGTGTCGTGACCGTCACGTTGACGTTTTGACTTCCCTCGATCCCTGAATTTGGAACACACGGCAAGCCGTCACGATGACCACCGATACACACGGCATTCACAACATTCGTACTCAATGGCTCATAAAACTTCGTCGTTCCTCCGCCATACTGAACGCGCTTGTACACGCAGGCGCAGTCCTCGCCGTACTCACAGAAATTCGCATTCCCATACCCGGAAACCGCACGAACCGGCTCCGGAGGATTCGTGGAGTCATCCCATTCCAGCACGAAATTATTGCTAAACGGCGAATCCGGCTCCGGTGCGGCCTTGCACTGCGTATTCGGAAAACTCCGAGCAAGCACCTGATCGCTTTCCGGATTTTCCACGCTCTTAAAACGGCTGACGAGCACGGGAGCGCTAAGATTATCCGCGATCACGGACGTTCCGGAAATGAGATCCGCCGATGGCGTCTGATCCATTGGGAGCCAGCAGAAATCTCCGGTCGGATTCGGTCGCCCCGCGGCATCCGCCTGAATGCCGTACGCGCCCGTTTGCAGGAAGACGCAGGTGGAAGACGAAAAGCCTAATGAAAGCATGATATTCCGCTCTTCTTGGGTTGCGAAACGAGCATTGCCAACCATCGGAACCGGAACGGCAAGCCGATAATCCTTCTTAAATTTCGCGGCAACGGACGGATCGGATGAGAAGAGGGATCCGATCGGCTTGAGAGAAGAATCCATCACCTGAAAATGATCCGGGATCGTGAATCCGCTATAGTCCACGGCGCCGAATCCAACCGGTCGGGACGCATACGTCGCCGCATCCGTCACTCGATGTTCCTGCAGAATTGTATCGCTCAATAATGAAGAACGGTCCACGTAGCTCGTGCAGAACGGAATCCCCTC
>CAZWYJ010000014.1:0-4837 GCA_964638165.1 uncultured Gammaproteobacteria bacterium
CTTGTGAGTCCACTGGTCAAACCAGTGGATTACCGACTGAGCATGTATTTAGAATATAGAATATGGAAGATTATCGATGCTTTTTTCTAAATTCTGTATTCTAAATTCCAAATTCTACCCGAACGCGCTACAATACTAGCTGAAAATGGGATTTTTATCAAGTCTATGCGGATCGCGATGATCGGATGCAAGGGAATTCCCGCCACCATGGCCCATGGGGGCGGTATTGAGCGTCATGTTGAGATCCTCGCGCCCCGTTTAGCGAGCATGGGGCACGATATCACGGTTTACGTGAGGCCGTATACCAATCCTCGCAAACGGAAGACTTGGGAGGGGGTTCGTATCATCACCACGCCAACCGTGCGGACCAAACACCTTGAAGCGATTGTCCATACTTTTGTTTCGACGGTCCACGCCCTGTTTCGGCACTATGACATCATCCATTACCACGGCGTCGGACCCTCGACGCTTTCGTGGATCCCGAGAATCTTTGCTCCGCGGGTAAAAGTCGTCGTGACATTCCATTCTCGTGATCAGTTCCATGAGAAGTGGAATCTGCTCGCGCGCTGGTATCTCTCTCTGGGGGAATGGACATCTATTCGTTTCCCGCATGCTACAATTGCAGTCTCGCATATCATCCAGCGTTTTTGCTGGGACATGTTCCACGTGAAGCCGTATTTTATCCCGAACGGCGTTGAGGTCCCCAAAGGAGAGATTGGCACGGATGAGCTTGAGAGATTGGGCCTGCAGCCAAATCGGTATTTCCTCACGCTTGGAAGATTGGTTCCGCACAAGGCTTTTGATGTTGCCATTGAGGCTTTTGCCCCTGTTCCGACGGCAATGAATCTCGCGATCGTGGGCGATGCCGGGTATGACACGGCGTACGCGGAGCGACTTTTGGCTTTGAGCGAGCGCGATCCGCGCGTCCGCCTGCTCGGCTTTCAGTCCGGAGAGGCATTAAAACAATTGCTCGCACATTGTTACGCGTTGATTCACCCGAGTCGGAGCGAGGGGCTTTCCGTGGCGGTTCTGGAAGCGATGTCGCACGGCAAGGTCGTAATCATGAGTGATATTCCGGAGAATTTGGAGCTCATTGACCACTCCGGGATCCGTTTTGCCACGGATGATGTTCATGATCTCGGTCGCGTCCTTCGATCAACGCTGGAAGATCCGGAAATCGTGCGGGAACGCGGTGCGCGAGCCCGCGAACACGTGCGCGAGCACTATGCCTGGGATGCCATCGCGCAAAAGACGCTCTTGGTCTACCATGCGGTGACAGGAAGGGCGTAGCTCGTGGGCCGTCGTAAGGGCGGTTCGCGAACCGCCCCCACGTCCGGCCTACCTACTACCTACTACCTACCATCTACCTCCCGTATGTTAAATCGTGCTTTCTTCAACCCTCTCAAGCAACTTCATGCGTCTCGTGCCCGGGAACGGCGGACGCTCCAGGAATATGCCGGACAAATCCTCTCCGCTGCAAAGCGGTCTATTTTTGCCACGCAGCGGAATGATTCAAAGGTGGCTGCAAGTGAACTCAAGACTTGTATCGAATTCATCAAGAAGGCAAAGACCGTGGTGAAGAAATTTCCATCGCTCGAATCCGAAGGCATGTGGCGAAGTGCGCTGGAGGAGTACGCGGAAGCCGCGCTCTACGCGTCCGTGATGACGAACAAGGGGATTGGTGCGGTTCGTGAGATTGCCAATGATGATGCGGGAACATACGTCGGCGCTCTCTCGGATCTCACGGGTGAGCTCACGCGCTCTTGCGTTCTTTTGGCCACGGAGCGAGATCTCCCGGGCGTGAAGCACCTTTCCGGCCTTATTCGCGATGTCGTTGCCTTTTTGCTTGAGATGGATTTAACTGGGTCTGATCGGCAGAAGTTCGACCAGGCAAAACAGAACCTCCGCAAGGTCGAAGAGATCGCATTCGATCTCTCACTCGTTGATTAGGGATCTCAAATTACGAATTACGTATTGCGAATTACGAATTGAAAAGAAATACGTAATCCGTAATTCGTAATTCGCAATGTTTCCTACCTACGACTGCCCGACTTATCATCGCCTCACGTCCCTCCCTATGAATCTCCTCCATGCTCCTCTCACGCGCGCACTCTGGAAAGATCGCCGCGTGCTCATTCTCGGACTCGGCCAGTATCCCAAAGGGAGTGGCGTGAGCGCGGCTTTGATGTTCGCGAAGCTCGGTGCGCGAGTCACGGTGACGGATGAAAAGCCGGAGTCGGAGATAAGGGCGAATGTCGTACGCCTGCGGAAGTATAAAAACGTCCGCTTCGTCCTTGGAAAGCATGAGCTGGCGGACGTTGACGATGCGGAGATCGTCGTGGCGAACCCCCGCGTGCGTCCATCAAGTCCGATGATGAAGCGTGCGAGGAAGAAGGGGATCCCGGTGACATCGGACATCGCGCTCTTCCTGGATCGCTGTCCGGCGCAGGTCGTGGCGATTACGGGAACGCGCGGCAAGAGTACAACGACCACGCTTATCGCGGAGATGTTAAAGGCGAGCAAGAAGCGCGTGTGGCTTGGCGGGAATATCCTCGTTTCGCCACTCACGTTTCTATCCAGCGTTCGTCCGAAAGACATCGTGGTCCTCGAGCTTTCGAGTTGGCAGTGCGAATCGCTCGGCGCGTCTTTGCGTCAGCCGCATATCTCCGTGGTCACGAATCTCATGCGGGACCATTTGAATGCGTATGAGGGCATGGAGGATTATGCGGAGGCAAAGGCGCAGATCTTCCGTCATCAGGAGCCGGATGACATTGTTGTTTTGAATGCGGACGATGCGTATGGCGTGCGCTGGATCAGAGAGGCGCCGGGTTCTGTTTTGACGTTTGGGAAGAAAGGGAAGCATGCGGCGATTCGAAATGGCATTCTCCGATTGGACGGCAAGGACATCATTCGCGCTGACCGTCTGAGGATCATCGGCGAGCATAATGCCCTGAATGCGTGCGCGGCCATGATTGCAGCGCGCGAAGCAGGAGCGAGTATCGCAGGAATTAAGAAAGCGCTTGTATCATTCAAGGGGCTTGAAAATCGTTTGCAGTTTATCCGCGAAGCTCGTGGCGTTTCGTATGTGAACGACACGACGGCAACTACGCCGGACGGCGCCATTGCCGCATGCAAGGCTCTGCTTCCGCGTGCGCGCCTCCTTTTCTTCATCATGGGCGGATCAGACAAGGAATTGGAGTATGCAGAGCTTGGTCTTCTCTTTAAGAAATCAAAAAAACGTATCGGTATTTTTCTGCTTCCGGGAGATGCCTCTGACAAGATGAAGAGGGAATTCAACCGTCACGGCATTGCCTATGAGGACGTCACGGACATGAAGGCGGCGGTTCGACGCGCATCCGAAACCGCGCAGAGCGGAGATGCGGTGATCCTTTCTCCGGCAGCAGCGAGCTTCGGTTTATTTAAGAACGAGTTTGACCGCGGGGAGCGGTTTGTGAAGGCGGTAAAAAAAGTTTGAAACATGATTCGCATGATGAAAGGATGAACAGGATGTTCAGCGAGGAGGCTTTTGCAATCATGAAAATCCTGCAAATCAGGCGAATCATGGTCCTTGACACCCTGGCAGTGAATTCAGTATAGTGCTAGCACTCTCTCGTATTGAGTGCTAATATGGAGCAACGGATTGAGCGGATTCTTACCTACCTTATCGAGGATTACCTTCGTTCTGCCGAGCCTGTGAGCTCGCAGGCCTTGGTGCGCGATCATGAATTAGACGTGAGCTCTGCAACAATCCGGAACTGGTTCGCGATTCTTGAAGAAGAGGGGTATCTCATTCAGCCCCATACATCCGCCGGACGTATTCCATCCGAATTGGCATGGAAGTGGTACGTTGACCGATTGGCCGACGGCACGCTTTCCGCAGCCGAGCATGAAGCGCTCGAGCATATCCGGAAGACGGAAGGCGATGCACAGGATCGCGTTAAACGCATGGCGAAGGCCTGTTCAGGCATAACCAAGCTCGCGGCACTCGTTGGCACGAATCGGTCGGATACGTACTACACGGGTTTGACGGATCTTTTCTGCCAGCCGGAATTCAAAGATTGGTCCCGCGTCATCTCCATGACCGCAATGCTCGACCAGATGGATAGACAGCTGGATGAGCTTCGGCGCAGATCCTACCGGGAGCCTTCTATTCTTCTTGGCGCCTCCTGTCCGTTCGGAAATGCCTGCGGGAGCATTTTGCTCACCACATCAAATGGAGATCTTCTGGCTCTTCTCGGACCGATCCGTATGGATTATCGAAAAGCAAAAATTGTCATGACTATTGTCCAAAGCATGCTATGAGCGAAGAAGAAAAAGATCAGGCAGGGGCCGTTCGCGAACGGCCCGCACCGTCAGATGATGGTACGAATGGAGATGATATTTCAAAATTAAAAGCGGAACGGGATGAGTATCTGGAAGGCTGGAAGCGCGCCAAGGCTGATTACGAAAATTTGACGCGCGAAACCGAACGGAAGCGATCGGAGTTTGCGGATTGGGCAACGGAACGCGTGCTTACGCAGCTCATTCCGGCACTTGACCAGTATGAGGTCGCTCTCCGTTTTACGCCGAAGTTGGATGGTATTCCCGAAGATCAGCAACGGCCTTTCGAAAACTGGATCATTGGACTGGAAGCTGTTCGCGCGCTCTGGTGGGATGCGGCAAAAGATCTCGGTCTGGAGATGGTTCGCGCGACTGGCGCCTTTGATCCGGCAATTCATGAAGCGGTTGGTGAGGAAGAAAGTGATTCGGTTCCTGCGGGAGAGATTATTCGAGCCACGGTGAATGGATACGCCCTCAAAGGAAAACTCATTCGTCCGGCAAAAGTGATCGTGAGCAA
>CAZWYJ010000014.1:4937-19221 GCA_964638165.1 uncultured Gammaproteobacteria bacterium
ATATGCGACTCATCCCTTGGAAACCCCTTCTCGACGGGTTCGATAACATGGAGCTCTTTATGCAGCCCTATCGGTCCATGATGCCCATGGCGGATAGTGGCATTGTTCCACCGGTTGATATGTACGAGCACGGAAACGCGCTCATCGTCGAAACGCCACTCGCGGGTATTGACCCGACGAAAGTCGAAGTGACGGTTGATGGCGACATCCTGACGATCAAAGGCTCGATGGAACGGAAAACGGAAGTGGATGAAAAGGATTACTACCGCAAGGAGGTGCGTAGTGGCTCCGTCTTCCGGCAAATTTCGCTCCCGGTGCGTGTGCTCGGAGGGCAGGCCAGCGCTTCGTATGAACAGGGTCTCCTGAAGATCGAGATCCCGAAAGCGGGGAGCGATCAGGCGAAGAGCATTAAGATTCAGGTGAAGGGTGAGGGCTCGAAGGAAGCAGAGGCCTAAGGTCTATATTCTAAATTCTGTATTCTAGATTCTAACTACATATGCCAAAAATTCTCGGAATTGACCTTGGAACCACAAACTCGTGCATGGCGATTGTTGAGGGTGGCCAGCCAAAGGTTCTTGAAAATGCGGAGGGGAATCGCACCACACCATCTATTGTTGCGTTCGCGAAGAGCGGAGAAAAGCTCGTGGGACAGCAGGCCAAGCGCCAGGCGGTCGTGAATCCGAAAAACACCTTCTACTCCATCAAGCGTCTCATCGGACATCGCTGGAGCGATGCGCAGGTGCAGGGTGACCTCACGCATCTCCCGTATGCGCTGACGCAGCACGGAGATGGCGTTCGCGTGAAGGATGAGAATGGCAAGGAGTACGCGCCGGAAGAGATTTCTGCCATGGTGCTCCAGAAGCTCAAACAGGACGCGGAAGCGCGCGTCGGTGAGAAGATTACGCAGGCCGTGATTACGGTTCCGGCGTATTTTGACGACTCCCAGCGTCAGGCCACGAAGGTGGCCGGAGAGATTGCCGGGCTCGAGGTCCTTCGCATTATCAATGAGCCTACAGCCGCAGCGCTCGCATACGGATTCGACACGAAGAAGGATCAGAAGATCGTGGTATATGATCTTGGAGGAGGGACATTCGACGTCTCAATCCTCGAAGTCGCGTTCGACGCCACGACGGAGCAGAATACCGTTGAGGTTCGTGCCACGAACGGCGATACGCACTTGGGTGGCGATGACTTCGATAAAGTGATCATCACGTGGATCATTGACGAGTTCAAGAAGACGGACGGCATTGATCTCGCGAAAGACCATCTCGCCTTGCAACGGATCAAGGAAGCGGCAGAGAAGGCGAAGATCGAACTGTCATCCGCCATGGAGACGGAAATTAACCAGCCGTTCATCACGAGCGACGCAAATGGTCCGCGTCACCTCCAACAGAAGTTCACGCGTGCCAAGCTTGAGGAATTGGTCGGTGGATTGATCGAGAAGACGCTCGAACCGTGTCGGAAGGCATTAACGGACGCCGGAATGACCATTAACGAGATCAATGAAGTGATTCTCGTGGGTGGCATGACGCGCATGCCGGCGGTTCAGCAAGCGGTTGAGAAGTTTTTCGAAAAGAAACCGAATGTGAGCGTGAACCCGGATGAGGTCGTGGCGGTCGGCGCGGCGATCCAGGCCGGAAATTTGCAGGGCGACATTAAGGGGGACCTGCTTCTTTTGGACGTGACGCCGCTTTCCCTCGGATTGGAAACGCTTGGTGGCGTCTCGACGAAGCTCATCGAACGTAATACCACGATCCCGACGTCGAAGAGCCAAATTTTCTCCACGGCCGCGGATCAGCAGCCGAGCGTGGAGATTCACGTGCTCCAAGGTGAGCGCGAGATGGCTGTGGATAACCGTTCGCTCGGGCGTTTTATGCTCACGGGTCTTCCACCGGCACCTCGCGGCGTTCCGCAGATTGAAGTCACATTCGATCTCGACGCGAACGGCATCCTGAGCGTAAAAGCCAAGGATCGCGCCACGGGCAAGGAGCAAAGTATTACGATTACGGCGTCAACGAACTTGAACAAGGATGAGATCGAACGCATGAAGAAGGATGCGGAGGCAAATGCGGAAGCGGATGCGAAGCGGAAGGAATCCGTAGAGGTCCGTAATATGGGTGAAACGATGGTGTACACCACGGAGAAGATGCTGAAGGATGCGGGTGAAAAAGTTTCCGCGGAAGACAAGAAAGACGTTGAAGAGAAGCTCGAAGTCTTGAAGGAAGCCTTGAAGAAGGAGGATATCGAGGCGATCAAGAGCGCGGCGGATGTTTTGGCAACTGCGGCGCAAAAAGTCGGGGCAGCCATGTATCAGCAACAGCAATCAGCGGAAGCATCCGGAGAAACGAAAGCGGAAGAGCCACCGAAACAGGAAGGCGATCAGGGGTCGGCCACGTAACGCGAGCGGATTGACGAAGTGGTCGGTATGTCTGGCCACTTCGTTGGTCTATCGTTCATACTCTATTATGCCTGTACGAAAATCAACGTCATCAAAGAAGCGTACACCTACGACGAAGAAAAAGCCGTTGCGGACTTCGACAGTTCCTCGTTCTCGGAAAACGGTCGTTGCTTTAGCGACGAAGAAGCGTACTTCCAAGAGGGTGGCTCCGAAACCTCGAGTCGCAGCATTTCCGAATGCCTCCTTCTATCCGTATCAGATCGAGCGCCATGCGGATCTTCCTTGGCAAATTACGCGTTTTCAGCGACTCGTCCAAAAGCTCGGGGAGGAAGGATCCGCGCTCGCATTGAAGGCGTTTTCTTTTGCTGAAGCGAAGCATGGGAACCAGGTACGAACGGGTGGTTCTTCCTACATCATTCATCCTGTGCGTATCGCAAACACTCTTATGAGCGAGTGGGGGGAGCGTGATGCGTCCGTTGTCGCCGCGGCGCTCTTGCACGATGTTATCGAAGATACGCATGCGACCACACGAGAGATCAAGGATGCGTTCGGAGACACGGTCACGAAACTGGTGGATGGTATGACGATGTGGAAGGGGAGTGAGACGCATGAAGTTTACCTGCAGCGCATTACGCGTGGCACGGACGCGCTTCGTCGGATCAAGTGCGCGGATGCTTTGGATAATTTGCGTTCATGGCACGAATGTCCGGTAAGCGAGTCGGATCGTTTTCCGCGATGGTGGCGACAGACAAAGGACTATCTTATCCCGATCGCTGAGCGGTCCTGTCATCCTGCGGAGGTGATGTTTAAGCAAATGGTGGAAGATTCGTGGTATCTTCGCCGTGCCGGCATGCTCAAGTAGCTAGGGCTTGTTTGCTTGGCGCATTCCTTCGTCAAAACCTCTGCCTCTCGCTCTGCGTACCGTTACGTACGCGTCGCTCGATGCTCGGTTTTTCCTCGGACTGCATCCAAGCAAACAAGTCCCGTGGTTTTGTGCAGTGTTCAGCATCTAAAATGTTTTTCTTTATGAAACGACCGTCATTCTCATCTGACATAATTGCGATGATCGTGATCGCCCTTGCGGTGATCGCGGGGATTGCGTATTGGGTCGTGGCTTTTCAGAAATCAGACGGGGAGGGGATATTCCCGCAGGACACGAGAGAGTATGTGAGGATGGATCGATTCCCGGACTCGACAACCGGAGATCGGAGTCAGATTGAGCAGCTTCTTATGGAGGCATTCATCGCCGGGGAACTGATTGAGGTCGGGCGCTTTGCGGTTCCGGGGACATCTGATCAGGAAATTGTCGTCGCAACCCCGTCATTGAGCGGACGGGCTGAAGAGGTCGAGTGTGGCATTCACGGGCATTCGCTGTGCGGACTATATCTTGTGGAAGCGGCGCGTCCTCCTCGTCTCTTGCTTTGGGGTTCTCGAATGTCCGGATTTTTGGGCATTGAGGGATTCTCCGATTCCGAACATGCCATTATCTCAACGGCATGGTCACTCTATAATTTCACATCCATTGAGCGGAATATTTTGAATATTGCAACGGGCGAGCTCCGACCGAAGCTTTTGATTGAGATTGATCGCGACGATACATTCGCGGAAATACGAGCCAGCGGATTTGGCGATGTGGTAACGCTTTCCGTTTTTGGAAAACGCAGTGGCATGAATCTGGTTCCGGAAATGATCATCGTTCGAAATCAAGATGGAGAGATGACGGACTCCATTTCCGCGAATCGTCTCAATGCATTCACATTGGCGACGGAAGAGAGCGAGGCTCGCATTGAGCCGATTGCTATAGAGCCCGTTGATATTGATTCGGACGAGCTTCTCATCCCACTAGCTCTGTATGACAAGCCGTATGTGCTGGATCTCCAAAAAGGGACGCTTCGTTCTATAGATGCCGTTTCCCGCTAATATTATCTCCCATGTCTCGAGACTACTACGACATTCTTGGCGTTCCAAAGGGCGCGAGCCAGGACGATATCAAAAAAGCTTTTCGCAAGAAGGCGCATGAACTTCATCCAGACAAGGGCGGAGATGCTACAGCATTTAAAGAGGTGAATGAGGCGTATCAGGTTCTCGGAGATGCGAAGAAGCGTTCGGCGTATGATCAATTCGGCCATGCGGCTTTTCAGGGTGGTGCTGGCCCAGGAGGCGCCGGAGGATTTGGCGGATTCAACATGAACGGCATGAACATTAATTTTGACGATCTGGGAGATCTTGGTGACGTGTTAGGCAACATGTTCGGATTTGGTGGCGGGCGATCTTCTGGCGGGCGCGCGGGCAGAGGGACGGATAAGGAAATCGCGATAGGTCTCTCTTTCCTCGAGTCTTTTACCGGAGTGACGAAACAGGTTTCTCTTCGAATGCGCACTTCTTGTGATTCGTGTCACGGCAGTGGTGCTGAACCCGGTTCGAATATCGTGACGTGTTCCTCGTGTCATGGTCAGGGGCGGGTGATGCGCGTTCAGCAAACGCCATTCGGAGCATTTCAGACAGCGACAACGTGTTCCTCATGTCATGGTCAGGGGAAAATGCCAGAAAAATCTTGCCACGCGTGTCATGGGGAAGGGAGTATTGCGAAAGATCAGACGCTCCCCATTTCCATTCCAGCGGGCATTAGCGATGGAGAGACATTGAAAATTCCCGGCTCCGGCGAGGCGGGTTTGCGCGGGGCTTCAGCGGGGGATTTATACGTTCACCTTCGAGTGTCAAAGGATTCTCGCTTCGTTCGAGAGGGGAATGACGTTTTGAGCGAAGTGTTCGCTCCGTACTCCGTTTGCGCTCTCGGCGGCATGATCGCCGTTGATGTCGTTGGCGGATCTGCAGATCTCGTTATCCCGAGCGGAACGCAGAGCGGGACCGTTCTGAAGATGAAGGGGAAAGGATTCCCGTTTTTGCATGGCCATGGTCGTGGAGATCATCTCGTGACCGTGTATCCGGACGTCCCGGTCCGCCCGAACCGGGAGCAGAAGAAAGCGTTGGAGGATTTGAAGGGGTTGGGACTGTAGGATGGTTGATTGGATGATTGGTAAGTAGTTGATTGGTTTTTTAGGGCAGATTTTCTAATCAACTGCTGTTTTGCGGGCGTGTTCATGATATACTAATTTTATATGGACTTCATCAATCAGATCAATTGGTCGGTTCCGACGTGGGATCTTTTTATCGCCATCCTCTTTGTCGTCGGTGCGCTTCTCTACGGCCTCTCCATGGGGCGTGATCGCGTCATTGTCATCCTCATCTCCGTGTACGTGGCATTGGCGGTTGTCGGGAATGCGCCGGTCTTACGAGATCTTAATGCGTTTCAAATCAGCTTGAATGGGAGTTATGCGGTGAAAATCGGATTTTTCCTCGGGGCATTCCTGGTCCTGTTCTTTCTCATTTCTCGTTCCGCGCTCATCCGGACGATCGGAACGAATGCGGCCCCGGGTTCATGGTGGCAGACGCTGGCTTTCAGTATTCTGCAGGTCGGCCTCTTCATCTCTATCGGCTTGTCGTTTTTGCCAACAGATATCTCGTCGCATCTCACATCCGTGACGCGCGAGATCTTTCTTTCCTACTGGGGGCGCTCAGCATGGCTCATCCTTCCGATCGTCTTCATGGCGATCGCGCCAAAGCAACGGAATACGAATGGAATGTAGATGCGAGAAATGCAACTATCAAAAAACCTCTCCTGAACCGGAGAGGTTTTTTCATTTTACTGTTCTCCTTATTATGATTCAGGCTCCTGTTCGGGTTCCTGTATCAGTTGGGGTTCTGGGAGAAGTGGCCTATTAGACTTGAATACGGTGATTGACGTGGCATTGACCGTTTCCTCAAGGCGAAGATCTTCTTTCCCATCTTCTTTTACGAACACGGAGTCGCCAACGCTGATATCCGAAATGGAGGCTTCCGTATCTTTAAACATCGCCGGAGGCTCCATGAGCTCTTCTCCCGGTTTGTGGTTTTGCAAAATAGTATTAAAGGCCTGCATCTCTTTTTCAACCTCTTGCAGATCTCTCTCTTCACGCAAGAAGACTTTGCCGCCTGTGGCAAGGTGAATATACCGTTCCGTTCCCACGCCGTCCACGGCCTTGTTCACGAAGACCTCCGTTTCGATCGTAATCGTTCCGTCTTGTATTTTTGTTACGTTTCCGGAGAGCGTTGGGAGAGGGTCCCTCATTCCCGGGAAGCCCATGTTCGTGGCTTGTTCGCGGGCAGCTCTGTATCCATCGGCGAATGATGGAGCTTGCTTGAGTGAAATCGGCGATTTTTGCGTCATGCTCGAAACGATCATGAGGATGAGCGCGATGATAAAAAGGCTCAGTGCGAGGATGGCAAGGATTTTTCTCGATGAGCTTGATTGCGTTTGTGGCATAGGCGTGATGGGTATAGTGAAGAGTATAGCACGAATTTCGTGAGAGGGATTTTACGTCGCAAATACTTGACATTTTGACCAATGTATTGCAGGATCGCTTTATCCATCAGTCATCCGCTTTTGAGGATGGCGCGGGGGTGGATATCACGAACATTCACAGTGTTTCAGACAAGGAGGAGTTCGCATGACAAACCCACGACAGCCGCTTTTTTGGATGTGCGCATTTCTTGCATGGACGATCGTCGCATGTGGCGCATCCGGCGGAACCTCAATCTCAAGTGACGAGACGGATCCCGGTGGCGATTCCTCGGCCTCGGACATCAGCGATGTCCCGGTTCCGAGCGCATGCGCGAACGGTGAAGCATTGTCTTTCGAGCACATTGACGGCTTCGAGGAGGCATTCGACGGGTTCTTCGAAGATCCTGATTACGTAGGTCTCGGCCCTTGGATCGGGACTGAAATTATGGACATCTTCACGGATGAAGACGGAACGCGATACGTGACTGTGGCTGAAGGCGGATCCAATCAGATCATGCGTCAGTCAGATGGCACATGGAGCTTTATGGAGGGAATTGGATCGGATGAATTCATCAGGCTTGCGATTCGACGCATTGATGATCGCTTGTGCGTGTGTGGCGATGAAGCGTATGGATCTGTTCTCATTCTCTGCGAGAATGATGGAGAATGGGAACCGTACGCAGGGCTGGGCGGAACCGGAGAGGAGGTTAATGCCGGCATGTTTAAGAAGGCCGTTTCCGGCGACAATACGACGATCCTGCTCGCCATGAGCCACATTGAGCCGGAAGTACCAATCATGTTTCGTCGTCTAGGAAACGGGTCATGGGAAACGGAGCTGTTCAATGGCTTGGGTCCGAACGCGGTTCTCTCGAATGTTTGGATCCGCGCGGATGATGATATCTACGCCGTGGGTCGCCTTGATGGCACGCACGGCCTCATGGTGCATTACGACGGCGTCGAGTGGGGCTTGGTTCCGATTCCGGATGGGATCTGTGAGCTGTATTCAGTCTCCGGAAATGCGAATGGCATTTACGTCGTGGGTAGCGTCCCTCAGGATGACACGGCGAGTGATTCTAAAATCTGTCGGACGACGAAGGGAATCGTCCTTTACAGCGAGGATAGCGCTTCCTGGGATACCTTGGAGGCTCCGACCGGGGAAGGTACGGAAGCTATTGCATCCGTCGTGTGGGCATGGGGTCCGCAGATGGTCCTTGTTGGAAGTGTGCGCTCCGGCGGTTTTCAGAATATGGTGAGCGTTTACCGTGCCGGCACGCTTGAGGCGAGTTATGAACTTCCGTTTGAGGAGGCGGAAAATGCGAGCTTTTCGGTTTACTCCGTTACGGCAATCACGTCGTCAGCTGGAGATGTTTTGGTCGCGGTCGCGAACACGGACGTAGCTTCTCCCAGCCTCTTTCGCGTGGCATGCGAGAATTAGTGAAACGACGAAAGAGATCTCAAAGAGCGGTGGTGTAGCGAACGGAGTCGTTCGTAACGCCACCGCTCGTTTCTTTTTGAGGCCCCTCTTTTGGGTTTGGTGAAATCCCTCGTCACCCTCTTTGAAGGCGAGGGCACAAAGGTAGCTTTCATGTGGAGGAGTTATAGGCTTCAGTCATTCGGTGGTCTGTGCGCTGAAGCGCACAGTGGTTGAAGATCAATAGACTTGACATTTTGATTAATATGTTGCAGGATTGTTTCATCCACTAGTCATCCGTTTTTGAGGATGGCGTGGGGGTGGATATAATGAATGTTCTTTTACAACTCGCAGGTTCATCTTGATCACACGGAGGATAACTACGTCTCAGAAGACAATTCTCATCGTTAGCAATTCTGATGATGCTCACGCTGATCAGGTATCCAAGAGGCTCGTTGAGCGTTCAATACCCGTGTCACGTCTTGATAGCGACAGGTTTACAACTGGAGTTGAATACTGGCGCATTCCGTGCGGTCAAGATCTTCCGACGGAGAGTTCGTGGATTATTCATGAAACGGAAGTCGTTTGGTATCGGAAGGTCATTTTGCCCGATGCGCTGGATTCTGTACGGTCATTTATTCGTCAAGAAACTGAAGGCTTATTGGACTCTATCCTTTTCCAATACCGAGCGTGTCGATGGATCAACCCCCGTGACGGTATTGCTCGGGCGAGGTCGAAAATTGCCCAGTTGCACCGCGCTAAGCTTACGGGATTTCGTATTCCCGATACACTTGTGACGACCAGTATCAAAATGTTGGAGTCATTCGCCGACCAACACCATGGGGAGATTGTTGCGAAGCCTATGCAAGCGCAGGTTGTTGGATCGGATCAGCAGGCGCTTGTCATTGGGACGCGCCGTCTTTCGCCGGAATATTACACCTCTGCCATTTCTGGTGCTCCGTGTTATGTACAAGAACGTCTTCGTATTCGGTCGGAGATCCGTGTGGTTGTTTTTGGCGAACGGATTTTTGCCTTCCGGCTCACGGCTCAAGAAAAGGCTGATGATCTCAAACAGCTTCCCTTAAGTAAAATTCGTCATGAGCCGTGCACGTTGGATTCGAAGAGTTCTGAAAAAATTCAAACATTCATGTCTTTCTACGGTCTAGAGTTTGGTGCGTTTGATTTTGTGGAGGTGGATGAGGACGAGCTCATTTTTTTGGAGTTGAATCCGAATGGACAATGGCTCTGGCTACAATACATGACTGGCGAGAACCTGCTTGACCCGTTCATTGATTTTCTTTGTGCATAGTAGGTCGTCGCGCCCTCCGTTTCCGTAAATGGAGGACGTTTGATACTATACACATAAACACTATGTCATCATTGTCCATGGAAGAACTTAAACATCTTTTGATCGCGCAAAGATATCAGATAATTTTTGTTGGGGAAACGCATGGCTCGAAACAGAACGCAGTTTTAATTCAAGATATATGCTTGATATTGCTTCAAGCGTATACCCATATCGCGGTGGCGTTTGAATGGCCACTAACCCCCGTTGAAGGCGAAGCATTGCGCGGGTACGTACACGGCGGGTCAGCGCCAGAGACGTTGCCCGATTTTTTTCTGCATTCCGATGGGCGTTTTACGTACGAGCATGTTGGATTATTTGTTTGGATGCGCGAATACGTTCGTATGCATGGGGATGCCATTGATGTTTTGTTTTTCGACACGAAGAATGAACGAATAAATCGGGAGGATGCTATGGGACAGATACTGAACGCTTACCAAGAAAACCATTCGGATAGGGTCATTCTCGCGGAGACGGGGAATTTTCACGCTCGGAAGAATGCAAAAAATACCCAGCGCTCATTAGCAACGAACTTGCAAGATCGTTACGCGATTTTTTCGATTTTTGTACGATACCTATCCGGAAATATTATGGTAGATGGCGAGATGCGTGATGTCACGAAGGCATCATCTCAACGGCAGGGTCCGGATCATTTTTTTGATGCGTGTATTGAAATACAAAGATCTGATGCAGCGGATGAACCTTCGGACTTGACGAAAATAAAAGAGATGTTTACAGTCTAAAAGTACTCAGAGCATCTCTGGGTCTATACAAAGAAAGGTAGATGGTAATGATCCCGTTCCTTTTGCAGTTTGCGGAAAAGCCGGTCGTCGAAGATCGGACATTGGCCACATCTGGTCCCGAGACCCCTGATCAGTCGGATGCGCAGCGAGCCGAGCAATTCCATACCCGTTGCGGGCATCCGCGGCATCGCGACGATTGATATTGCCGACGGCACGGGAGCGAGTCGGATTCTGGCTCACGAGAAGTTGGGGGGGGCTACTCTCGGAAGCTCTCTTCAGACGGCGGAGCAGTCTTTAGCTCCGCCGTCGTTATTTTTTTTATGACCTTAGTTTCCAACTTCTAACGCAACGAGTTTATTAAACTCGCTTATTCCGCGTCAGCTCTGCTGCGCGGTTACCGCATGGGGTATCGAAGTATAAGTCGAAGACTTGTCCTCCGATACCCCGTCAGCTCTGCTGCGGGGTAATTGATTCTTTCTTTTGGCGTGCAATAGCCGAGCGTCTTCCCGCGTACGATTATGGCGCTACCTCTGACGTGCCCTCGTTCTCCACCAAATCGGATGATCCAATCGTCAATGTCGCCATTCCGTATAATCATCTGAAACGGAGCAGCTGTTCCCGGAAAGTGCAATATTGAAGCCAAGATTTCTAACTCGGAGACGGTTCAAGAGCGTTTCCATAGTCACGTCAAAATGGTCAATACTTTGTTGACTAAGGGTGCAGGAAATTTCCACGTTCACGTTCGCTTCACGCAGAATTTCGAATCCGCGCAGAGCGGGACGCGAGCTCCGTGCAGAACGAGGCTATTTTTCAAGCGATCCACACTCATCGCGCCCTCCTGTGCAAAACATCCTCTATTTCCCCTAAAATAAGCCACTTTTCCTAAAAGCCTGTTAGGCTTGACATTCTCTTGCATCTATGCAATGATACTAACTATCCATCAGCGCTGGGTTTTTCCGGCGCAAGGGGGTGGATGACAATCGTACATTCGAGCACGTGAATAGGTGACAATGGTGTTGCCTCACTTACGTTGCTCAAGCGTACCTTGGACAATTCACGGGTGATTGTGTGGCCATAGTGGCCACACACAAAAAACAAGGAGATCGTCATGGCAAACAGCAGCTGGAACTTCAAGGTTCTGCTCCTCGCGGTCATCCTTGGAGGTGGTCCGGCTTGTGCGCCTGACGACCCCAAGGATTCGGATACTGTTCATCAGGGTTCTGCGTCTTCGACCGGCGGAAGCCTCGGAACGGGCGGAAACGCCTGGGACGGTGGTGAAACCGGAGCCGAGAACGGCGAAGGCGGCGCAGAGACCGGCGGGAGCAATCCCGCGGGTGGCAATGTCCAGACCGGCGGGAATTTCGAGACGGGCGGAAGCCCGTGCGTCGTGAATTGCGACGATGAGCCCGAAGAAGAGACTGGTGGCAACACTGGGATCGGCGGGAACGTCCAGACCGGCGGGAGCAATCCCGCGGGTGGCAATGTCCAGACCGGCGGGAACGTCCAGACGGGCGGAGAAGCTGGAGCCGAGAACGGCGAAGGCGGAAGCGAAGCGAATTCCACGGGCGGAGACAGCTCTACCGGGGGAACCTGCATCGTCAACTGTCCCGAGACCGGTGGCAACACCGGGATCGGCGGGAACGTCCAGACGGGTGGAGAAGCCGGGGCCGAGATCGGCGAAGGCGGGAACGTCCAGACGGGTGGATCTGCAACCGGTGGGAGCAATCCCACGGGCGGAACTGCTGGGACTGGTGGCGACATTGGAACCGGCGGTACGGCAACGGAGTGTGTTCCGTTGGATCGTCCATGCCAAGCTGACGAGGATTGTTGCTCGTACTTCGGGGAAGTGCAATTGTTCTGCAATCCCATGTATAGGAACAGCTGTCAGCCACCGACTGGATATTGCTCAGATCTCGACGAGCACTGCAACGGGGACTCTGTCGTTTGTTGCGATGGGCTCGACTGCGTGGATGGCCAGTGCGAGTCGAGGTTTGGTACTGGCGGGACGTCTGGTACGGGCGGAACTGCCGGAACCGGTGGCGACACCGGGACTGGTGGAACGGTAATCGAGTGCGAGCCTGGTTTGGATCCGGCAACGGAACCAGCCGAGCCGTTCTCGTGTCGTTCTCCGGTTCGGGACACGGACTTCGACCAGATCGTCGTGGAGTACAACCTCCAGATCATGAACGATGCATGGCGGTCTTCCGATGGCGTCGAGTACGCTGTCGCAGGTCCCTATGACGGGTTCTTCCTCTTCCGGAACTCCGGCTCCGGCTGGAGCGAGGTCGAGGAGGTGCGCGACGGCTTTCGGCCACTCATCGTTCGAGAGATCGACGGTCGGGTTTGCGCAGGTGGATCCGACGACGAGATAGCTCCGACTGCGAAGCTCCTCTGTAAGGAGGACGGTGCATGGGTCGAGCAAAACGTGGGATTCTGTCCCACGGGTTGTCCGAACGACAGCATCGAGGAGAAGTACGTCACGAAGATCTCCTCTTCTGCAGATGGGACAGCGGCTATCACTGTCACGCGTTTCAATTTGGATGTCTGGGAGTCGGAAGATAGCATCTTCCTAAAGACTTCCGGCGGCGCTTGGGAGCGTCAGGCGCTCCCTGTGACGACCGGACTTCTGCTACATGACGTCTGGGTTCATTCCGCGTGCGATGCGTACGCCGTTGGATCTTACGATGAGCATGGAATCGTGTTGCACTATAACGGGAGCACGTGGTCCGTGCTTGATGCGCCTGAAGGGGAGTTCGATGCTTTCCTTTCCGTTCACGGAAATGGAAGCGAGATCTACCTCGGAGGCGTATTCGAGATTGAGGGATACCCGCAGGGTCGTGGCGTCTTCAGCTCCGACCTGACCACGTGGCAGAGAGTCTCCATCGGAGGCGTATCCACGGGAGCTCTGTGGACTCCGTCTCTGGGATCGGCGGTTTTCGGCCAGGATGGTGGACCTTTCGGACAGACGGCTCTCCAGATTCTCTCCGAGGGAGAGTTCGAGGATCTCCTCCTGCTTGACGATGAGTTTTACGTTCGTAGTCTCTTCGGAGACGAGGACGGAATCATCATGGGGATGGATGGAGATGAGGGAAGCGGGAGTCGTGCGATCATCTATCGCATGTCCTGCGAGTAATCACCCGTGAAGTGCGCCACAGGCGGTGGGAAGAGAGTTGAAACAGACTCATTCCCACCGCCGTTTTTTATCTGTGGATGATCGCCTTGACGCGTTTTTTTGCGAGTGTGGTATACTTTTATCAATTCTATGAATAAGCGCTCTCTTTCCATCATCACGGCTATTGCTGTTATCGCATTGCCAATCATCGGTTGGGCCGCCTATACGGGCCCAACAGGGAATCCTACAACCGGAAATCCTCCGGGTCCTGTTTGGCTCTCCCCATCCTCCGCTCAAACGGGCGATATTAATGTAAGCGGGTTCATACAGTCTTATGGGGATGTTATTTCCACGGGTGGAGATATTATCAGTTCAAATGGAGATCTTATTACATCCGCGGGCGATGTTTATATTCCTAATGGAAAGGCCATTCGCGTAGATCAAGCGAGTGCACAAACCGCGTTAAATATCGGAAACTGGGGTTCGAGTTCGCAGGGAGTTGCCGTTTCAGTCCTTGGAAATCTTTCAGTTAATGGCTATGGCCCGACCGCAGGTCGCGGAAGAATAAATACGTATCAAATTTGTCTCGACAATGGTTCGGATTGTCGCACCACGTGGCCGAGCGGATCGGTATCGGATATTTGGGTGAATACCACGGGGGATACGATGACGGGAACGTTAACCATTAGCGCGGCGGCATCTGCAAATGGTGGAGATTTTACAGGAGGAACTAACGGACTTTATGGCAAAGGTTCGACTGCTGGCGTGAGGGGAGATAATATGGGCGGAACCGGCTACGGAGGTCAGTTTTACGGAGGGGATTATGGCGTGTATGGAAATGGATCCTCGTACGGCGTGTACGGAGGGGGTGTCTACGGCGTGTACGGAAGCGGA
>CAZWYJ010000015.1:0-18718 GCA_964638165.1 uncultured Gammaproteobacteria bacterium
GTATGTATGAAAAACATACATAAATCAGTTAATAATCAACAATATACAAAAAAACTCCCGACGTTTTAGGCCGAGAGCTTTTTATTCCTCAAATGGTCTTTACACGTTCGAGACGTCTACGCGAATCCCCGGCCCCATCGTCGAAGCGATCGTGAGGGTTTTGATATACGTTCCCTTTGAGGACGATGGTTTGCTCTTCTTCAATGCCTCCATAAAAGTCATGAAATTCTGGAGGATCTGCTCTGCACTCAACGAAGCCTTCCCGATAACCTGGTGAACATTGCCCGTGGCGTCATTCTTGAACGTGACTTTTCCGCGCTTCAGTTCCTCGATCATCTTCGTGACATTCGGTCCGACCGTATCCGTCTTCGGATTCGGCATAATGCCCTTCGGGCCCAGAATCTTTGCGATTTTCGCGAGCTTCGGCATCATATCCGGCGTCGCAACCGCCACATCGAAGTTCACCTTGCTCGTGCGTGCAATCTCATCTATGAGGTCTTCCGCGCCAACGAGATCGGCTCCCGCATCCTTTGCCTCCTTCTGCTTAATTTCCGGAACGAATGCGGCGACGCGCTTGGTCTTGCCGATGCTGTTTGGAAAAATGAATGTGGCACGAACCTGCTGATCGCTCTTTTTGACGTCAATGCCGAGATTGGCATGGACCTCAATGGATCCGTCAAACTTGGTCGTGCTCGTTTCCTTGGCGAGCGCAATGGCGTCCGCAACCGAATAAAGCTTCTTCACTTCGACTTTGGACTTCATGTCCTTAAAACGCTTTGAGATAGGCATGTGTGGTGGTTCGAGCCCCCGGATGGTTACGGGGTCCCACTAAGAATAATGTGGCAGGAGTATACCCTTTTTCAGCGAAAACGTCAAGGCTGAGGGGCGCGGGTCGTAGGTCGTAGGTCGTAGGTCGTAGGTCGTAGGTCGTAGGTCGTAGGTCGTAGAAGATTGTCGGGGGCTGAAAAGGCGTTGTCAAATCCCCACTTACCACTTACCACGTACGGGCGGTTCGCGAACCGCCCCTACTACCACTTACCACCTACCACCTACCACCTACCACCTACCGAGCCCTTCTTTTGACTGCCCGCTCTCCCCGTACTATCCTCACCCTTGATATGTCGGAGACCTGCTTCCGCCCACCTTGGGACGATTATTTCATGACGATCGCAAAAATCGCCGCCACGCGTGGCACGTGCGATCGCGCCCGCGTCGGAGCTGTGCTCGTCAAAAACAAGCGCATCATCTCCACCGGATACAATGGCGCGCCACCGGGACTCCCGCACTGCGATGGTCCGGACGGGCACCTGATGGAAGAGGGTCACTGCATCCGAACGCTCCATGCGGAAGAAAACGCAATCATCCAGCTCGCACTGGTTGGTGGCATGTCCGCCGAAGGCTCAACGCTCTATACCACGCACTCGCCGTGCTACCACTGCACGAAAAAAATCATTATGGTCGGCGTTACGCGCGTTGTGGCCGGTGAGCCGTACCGCATCAGCCAAGACGTGCGAGATGCGCTCGCGAGCGCAAACGTGACGCTCGACATGTATACGCCAAATCCGGAATGGAACGCCAAACTCCTCGACATCTTCGCGCCCCCAACCGTATGAACGGAAAAAAAATCGTCATTGGCATCATAGGCATGCCGGCATCCGGAAAAGGAACCGTAGCGGATTACATCGAGAAGACGTATGGAGCGCCGAAACTTCGCTTCTCGGACGCGCTGAGCAAAATTCTGGATCGGCTCGGTATCGAAAAAACGCGGGATCGGCAAATTACACTCTCGGAGATTCTGCGCGAAACGTGTGGAGAGGATATTCTCTCTCGCGCCATCCAAATCGGCGTGGTCCGATCTCCATCTCCGCTCATGGTCGTTGACGGCGTTCGCCGAGAGGGAGATATCGCCACGCTCAAAGAAGTGGCTGATTTCCACCTTCTTGGCGTTCAGGCGCAAGAGCGAACCAGGTACGAACGCTCAAAAAAGCGATCGGAAAAACCCGAGGAAGCTAATCAGAGCTTTGAAGATTTTTTGAAACTGGATCAACGCTCAACGGAAGTCACAACGCAGGAACTCATGAAAAATGCGACGGTTGTTTTCGACAATGACGGTTCATTCGAAGATCTCTATAGACAAGTTGATCAATATCTTGATGCCATCGGCATCAATAGGAGTTCGTAGTTCGCATTTCGTATTTCGGAACACACGTAATCATTAAGACTCGTAGAAAAATCCCGAAATACGAGCTACGAAATGCGCCCCCGCTCACCACCTACTACCTACCCCCCCTTATGCCCTCCCCTCTCATCCTCGGTCTCGTCGGTACGCCCGGCTCCGGAAAAAGCGCTGTCACGGATTACATCATTCAGAATTACGGCGGATCACAATTCCGTTTTAGTGACTACCTCTCGCACGTCCTCCAAAAGATGAACATCACAAAATCGCGCGAGAACATGATCAAGCTCTCCGTGATCCTCCGAAAGGAATTTGGAGAAGATCTATTCTCACACGCCGTAGCGAGCGACGCGATCCGGAGCGAAGATTCGCTCGTCCTCGTTGACGGCATCCGCCGTCCGGAAGATCTCACGGCCTTCCGACCGCTCCCGAACTTCAAGCTCATCGCCGTCAATGCGGACGCGAATATTCGATACGAGCGCATGAGGCACCGTGGAGAAAAGGTGGGTGAATCGAATATGACCCGGGAAGAGTTTGAAACGACAGAGAAAGCCCCGACGGAAATTACCATTCCGGAAGCCATGACCTACGCGGACTTCGTCGTGATGAATGATGGCGGTCTCGAGGAACTCCATGCACGAATTGATGAGATCATGAAGGAAATCGGGATAGAAAAACAACCAAGTCGGGAGTCAGGAGTCGGGAGTCGGAAAGAATAACTACCGACTATTCTATGGAAATCCGCGTTACCAAGCTCGATCCTCGCGCCATTATCCCGGAATATAAATCCGAAGGCGCAGCCGGTATGGACATCTCGACGATCGAGGAAGCTGTCATCCCGCCCGGCGGACACGCGCTTCTCCGAACAGGTCTGGGCTTCGGCCTTCCAAGCGGCCATGCGATGTTCATCTTCCCGAGGGGAAGTACGTTCGCCAAATTTCGCCTCTTCCTCGCAAATCACGTAGGCGTTCTTGACGAAGACTATTCCGGGCCAAATGACGAGTTGCTGATCTCCGTCTTCAATCCGACGGCTGAATCAACGACCGTACCCGCCAGTGCTCGAATCGCCCAGATTATCGTCCTTCCAATCGAGCATATGGTGCTCATCGAAGGGCCGGCTGGAGATATCAACAGAGGTGGTTTTGGGTCAACTGGCGGGCATAGTGCGCCCAGTGCATAATACCCCACAGACAATGCCAGGGAGGGGCGGGTCATCTCTTGATGTGAGAAGACCCTCCCCTTTTTCTATTAGGACTTACGCGTTTGGCGCATAAGTCCTGTCTATACCTCAACCCTATGCCAACCCTGAAGACCCAGACCCAAGACCAGCGCCGAGTCTACCCGCTCACCAAGCTCGAACTCTCGTACGAAGACGGTAGCCATGAAGCCATCCAGCCCACACCAGAGCAAATTGCCGTCGCGATCGCCAAGTGTTCGAGATCCGATACACCGTTTGACCAAAATATCCTCGATGTCTCCCTGGAACAGGCCGCGGCATTCCATGAAAAATGGGTCGTGGGGTACGGGCATGGATCCGTTGCGGAACACGCCGTGGCATCCGTCGCTCTTGAACGCGTCAGCCAAGTCGCCATCAAGATTCTGGAAGATAGCCGGCTGGCGAGCTACACGGAAAAATCCTCGCGCTACGTGGTCTTCACGCGCGACCGCGTCGTTCTCCCCTCTGCGCTCAAGCGGGGCATGATCGCGGATCGCGTGAATACCTTTCTCGATCGTCTCTACCGCCTGTACGACGAGATTCAAGATCGCGTCAAACCGCTCATGCTCCAGCGCTTCCCGAAAACGGACGACATGCCGGATAAAGCCTATGCGGCGACCACGAAGGCGCGCGTCTGCGATGTGGCCCGATACTGCCTTCCGGCTGCGGCTGCGGGAAATCTGGGCATGACAGCCAATGCCCGCACATGGGGACTCGTCATTACCAAACTCGCCTCATCGCCACACGAAGAAGCGCGTGAACTCGCCATCGAGCTCATCGAGCAACTCCGCGCAAAAGCCGGCGAAACGCCGGATGAAGCTATCCGAACGCGCATTTTTCCAACGCTCCTGAAATACGCCGGATTCAACACCTACCAGGCGGAAACGCCGGAACGAATGCGCGTACTCGGGGAAGAAATCCTCCGTGGCGCGGAAACGCATCATGGACCGCAGGCTGATCAAGACCATCCGGTCGTCATCACCCGAGATGATGCCTCCGCAGAGCTCCGCATCGCCACCAGCCTCCTCGCAAAATCCTCCCGTCTCCCCGCAGCAACCATCATCAAGCACCTCTCGCGTCATTCGCAGGATATCGAGCGCGTCATTCGCACAGCCACCGAAAACCGTGGCGAACACGACCAGCTCCCGCGCGAATTCGAGCACGCGACGTTTCAACACGAAATCGTCATGGATTACGGCGCATGGCGAGACGTTCAGCGTCATCGCATGTGCACGCAACTCAATCAAAACCTCGGGGTAAATCTTGGATACGTGATCCCGGCAGAGATCGTTGAAGTCGGCATGGAGCAGGAGTACCGATCCCTCATGGACGAAGCCATCGCGCTTAATGCGCACCTCGTTGACTCAAAACTCACCCATGAAGCCGAGTACCTCGTGCCCATGGCCTTCCGCCGTCGCATGGTCATCACGTGGAACATGCGCGAGCTGGATCACTTCATTGCCTTGCGTTCCGGTAAAAAAGGACATCCGTCCTATCGCCACATCGCCCAAGAAACATGGCGAACGCTTCAGACAACACATCCTCTCCTCGCAGAACTCATTCGCGTAGACATGAGTGGAAACGAAGAAACATTTTCAACGCTCGGCGCAACACCGAAAGGATTCTAGAATACGGGGCGCGGGGCGCAGATCGCGGGGCGCGGTGAAATTCCCGCGCCCCGCGATCTGCGCCCCGCGCCCTATTTTCGATCAGGCCTACAGACCTTCCGCGTTCCATGCTACCCTGTCTTCGTATGCCTACACCGCTCCCCCGTATTTCCACCCTCATCGCCGACACGTGGAACGCTTTTTTCAAAAACTGGGAAACCATGCTTAGAACGAGCATCTGGGTCATTCCGGCCGTCATCCTGATGGGGTCCACGGATATCGCAAAAACCACGCCGGCTATCTACGCCCCGATCTTCGCCGTCCTCAGCACCGTCGGCATCGTCATTTCGCTCTGGGTGACCATTCGTCTCTACCGAACGACCTTTGCCATCGAAGCCGGAAAGTCGGACATGAAAGACACGATCAAATCGGATATCCAATTCTTCCTCCCCTTCATCGTCATCGCCGGATTAAGTAGCGTGGCCACCGGCATCGGGTTCATCTTCCTGATCATTCCGGGCATCTACTTGGCTATCCGCCTCGCCTTCGTAGAGCTCATCGTCATTGAAGAGCGCGTTCAGGCAAAAGGCGTCGTTCCATTCCTCGTCGCCCCGCTAACCGTTCTCGCCATCGCCTCAATCGGATATGCCGTCATGCCGAACAAGATCATCGGCCTCACCGCAGTTGCTCTTTCGATCGTGTACATGATCTACGGCCTCTACATACTCTACACGCTCAACAAAGAGCCCCTTCTCGCGTCATGGATGCTCACGAAAGGCCGTTTCTGGCCGGTCTTCAATCGCCAAGTCATTGGCATCCTCCTGTTCGGCCTCGTCGTCGGCGTGGTGGCAAACGTCTCACTCTGGATCGTTCAGACGATTTCCGGATTCGACCTCTCCGCTTCCTTAAATAGCGACCAGCCATCTCCGGCTTCCGTTCTCACATCAGGAGCCATTTCCGGGCTCATCCAAGCCGCATTCATCCCGGCGATCTGTTTCTTCGAAGTCAAGCTCTTCCAGTCCTTAAAAAAAACGCGGTAACCGAACATTAGGGCAATGAACCTCCGCGCAGCAGAGCTGACGCGGTATCAGCGGAACTCGAAAAGCTTTAGTTGGTCATTTTTGAGACCTTGGTGTGCAATGTAGGTACGAATCACGTCTTTATTCCCGCCTTCGCCAATGGTTGCGACAAAGAAACCATCTGACCAGAGTTCACCGCCCCAAAGTTCTCTTCGAAGATCCGGGTGCTGTTTGAATAACTGCTTGGCCGTGATGCTTTTGATCATTTGAATGAGGGAGGAGGGAGAGAACTTTGGTGCTGCGCTCACAAGGTAGTGGACGTGATTCGTATCAATGCCTACCTGTTCGAATTCGATGCTATAGCGCTCTTCGATTTCTTTGCAAACGGTATGGAGCGTCTGTTCACGGTCCAGACGACCGAAGATGGCCTTTCGATACTTCACCGGCGTGACGAAATGGTAGTGGATTTGATAGGCGTTATGCTCCGTCGTCTTGACCGCTCTCATACGCTCCATACCTTACCATAGGTGTCACGCGCAGCAGAGCTGACGCGGAATTAGCGAGTTAAAAAGCGCAATTTTTTTAATCTTTTTAATGTTTTAATCTTCTTATTGCCCTGATCTTTTAATTTTTTAATTCCGGAATGCCTCTTGCCCTTGGCCATACGTTAAGATAAGCTCAAACACATGAAATACGCCCCAATTATCGGCTTGGAGATCCACGTCCAGCTCAAAACGGCGACGAAACTCTTTTGCAGTTGCCCGAATATCAATGACGGCGACGCATCTCCCAATACCGCGATCTGCCCGGTCTGCACCGGCCACCCCGGAGCGCTCCCGGCTCTGAATGCGCACGCGCTGGAGCTGGCCATGCTCGCCGGGCATGCCATGCATTGCGATATTCCGGATACGGCAAAATTCGACCGCAAAAATTACTTCTATCCTGATCTGCCAAAGGGCTACCAAATTTCCCAGTTCGACATCCCGGTCTGCGGAAAAGGGTATTTGGATATCGAGCTTGATGACGAGAACGCGCGGAGACAGTCGTTCCGTATCGAGATCACCCGCGCGCACGTGGAAGAAGATGCGGCCAAGAACCAGCATACGCCGGACGGTGCTTCCACGCTCGTTGACTATAACCGCGGAGGCACGCCCCTCCTTGAGATTGTCACGGAACCGGACTTCCGTTCAGCCGCGGAAGCGAAAGCCTTCCTCCAAGAACTGCGAACGCTCATGCGTCGGGTCGGCGTGTCAGATGCAGACATGGAGAAGGGGCAGATGCGTTGTGATGCCAATGTGTCGCTCATGCCGATCAATGATGACGGAACGTTTGCGCAGGTCGGGTACAACCCGAAGGTCGAGATCAAAAACATCAACTCCTTCCGTGCGGTGGAACGCGCCATCACGTACGAAATCTCCCGCCAGACGGATCTATTCGAGACAAATACCCTCCCGATCCAAAGCACGCGCGGGTGGGATGAGAATCGTGGCGTGACCGTGGAACAGCGAACGAAGGAGGGCTCCGCGGATTATCGTTACTTCCCGGAACCCGATCTTCCGCCGGTCAACCTTGCTGACATTCGCGAGCGGATGCGAAGCAAGCTCCCGGAACTTCCGGCGGCCACGCGCCAACGCCTGCAGGAAGAATTCGGATTCAGCAAAACGGACGCCTCGTTCCTCGTGGCGAATGAGGGCTGGGCAGACTATGCGGATCGGGTCATGAGCGAATTGGGAGAATGGATGACGGTTTCGGAGGAAGAGAAGGCGAAAGTCGCCAAACTCGTCGGCGGCTGGCTCACGAGCAAGCTCGCCGGGTCTCTCACGGAGCTGAACCGGGCGATCCACGAGGTGAATATCACGCCGGAGAATTTTGCCGAGTTCATCAAGATCCTCTCCAAGGGCGAAATCAATTCCGCGAATGGGCAAAAACTCCTCAAACTCATGATCGAGAAAGGCGCGGACCCGAGCCATCTCATGGAAGAACATAATCTCGGACAGAATATGGATGAAGCCGAGGTCGTTGCACTCATCGAGAGACTCATTGCTGAAAATCCGGCACAAGTCGAGCAGTTCAAAGCCGGAAAAGAGAGCGTGCTCATGTGGTTCGTGGGTCAAGCCATGAAAGCCACGGAAGGCCGGGCAAATCCGGAACGCGTCAAAGAGATCGCGCGGGAGAAGATGGCCTCATAATTGACACGCTACCAAAAATAACGTACACCTCCTCTCGCAGGAGGTGTATTTTGACAGAACGAATAAAACCAAAAATACTCAATGGGCCTCTGTGGAGAGACAGATCCCAAGCACGAGAAGATCTCTTTCTTGATGACAAAGGCGTCATTCCCAGGGAGTGGCTAAACCGCCCGCTCGCTCTTCCGTATGCGATATTCGTACAGAAACTGAACGCCATGATCCGCTATACGCTTTCAGAAGAGCAAGGGATCCATCCCGTGCTCACTCCTGAAAACGCCAACTCTGATTTCTTCATAGAGGTCTGGGATATCGCAACCGACAATAACGCCATCATCGGATGGCCAACCGGTCATGGCATATGGGCGCGGGAAATAATCTCCTGCTCTCCGGAGCAGGTCGCGTGGCTCAAACGACGATGGGAAATCGAGTACGAGTTCAAAGAGGCTCTCGTTGCGGAACTGAATCGTGCTCAATTGGATAAATGGAGCATCACCATGCGAAGGCAGAGAGCCCTTGAAGATGCCGGACTCGATGATGCATCCATTGCAAAAAAACGCGAAGAAGTGCTCTGCGAAGCCCGCGCGGACGATAAATCCATCGCAATAGCAAAGGAAAAAGTCCGCGCACGCGTGAGGCTCCAATTCCCCGAAACGGACGATGAACCCGCCACCTCATAGGACACCCGCCCCTTCTCCCCCGCTCCTTTTCCGACACGCGCCGCAGACCACACGGGTTTGCGGCGCGTCCTCATTTCTCAAACCCGTTCTTGACGGAAGCGTCCGAAAAGAGCACGATTTCTCCATCCCGAAAGGAGACGAACCTTGTCCGTAGAACAAGTAAACGAAAACGAGCGTCTCGTCCTGAGACTCCTCAAAGAAGCGGAGATTTCGATCGGCCAAGCGCGTAGAACAGCCGTCACCATCACGGATGACGGATCCGCAAAACCAACCGACTCGGGCGAAAGCTATGAGCTCACGTTCGGTGCAGACGTGCTCACATGGAGCATCGTTCCTCAACCGAACCCTTGCGTCGAAATCGGCATCGTGACCCGCGTAGGCGAACAAGGAAGCATTGGCATCAAAATCCGCATGAAGGCGGATGGATGGGTACTCTGCTACCAGAATCGCAGAGATGCACACGTCCATAGCGAATCTCCGGAAGCCAAGGCAACCCACGAGCTCGCTTGTCGGATCCGCTCATCGGCCTGCAACATCAACACTCCACTTCCGGATATCATCGCCGAGGAACAGATTTGCCTTCAGAACGCAGAGGGCCTCGAACGAGCCATTCGCACCTTGCTTGCTCATATCGCGGAAGCGGACTAGAAAAACTCCGTAGCTTTCCGCCAACGCTCTTGAGCGCCCCGATCTATCCCGATAATCATCAGGATGTCCATCGGGGCGCTCACATATTTTTGAGCCAGGATCTCACTCTTTTCATCCCATCCTTCGCATCCTTCACCCACACGATGCGAGGATCGCGCTTAAACCACGTCCACTGCCGACGAATGTAGGCGTGCGTCAACTTTTTGATCTTCTCCACGGCATCCTCCATGGAGACCTCACCGCGCAGCGCCATGGCGATCTCTCGATATCCAAGCGCGGTAAAAGCCGGAGACGAGTCAGAGACACCCTCTTTCAAAAGAATCTCCACTTCATTCGCCAATCCCAAGGAAACCATCTCGTCAACAGCAGTATCCGCACGAGCGAATAATTCTTCCCGCGTGCGATCAATGCCGATCTGAAGCGCATCAACGAGCGGCGGTCCCTTCTTGCGAAGCTCCGCCATCTTCTTGCCCGTGAACGTCATCATCTCAAGCGCGCGCACCACGCGTCGTTTGTTGCAAAGGTCAACCTCAACACCGCCCTCCGGATCAATATGAAGCAACAGGCGAACCAGATCGTCAAGCTCCTTTTCTTCATACGCTGTACGCAAAACGGGCTGTGGTGGCACATTCGGAAAATCCAGATGATCAATGAGTCCCGCGATGTACAAACCCGTTCCCCCGACAACGATCGGGAGGTGCTTGCGCTTCGTAATGCCCTTCACGGCCTTCATGGCGGACTCGCGCCACTCCGCCGCGCTATACGTCTCACTCGGAGGCAAAAAGTCCATCAAGTAGTGAGGAATCGAGCAATGGATGAATGCACGGTGGCGACGCTTATAGAGGCCACTCACGCCCCGTGGCTTTCCCGTTCCGATACTGACTTGCCGATAGATCTGCCTGGCATCGGCATTGATGATCTCTCCATCAAACGCCTGAGCCACCTGAACCCCGAAATCCGTTTTTCCGCTCGATGTGGCCCCGACCACGAAGAGAACGCGCGGAAGCTGTTTCAGCTTCTTTGAGCTCTGTCGCACAGGCGTTCGTTTCATTGCCTCTACGGTAACAAATGCTTTTCCACAGGGCAATATGACCTCCATCCAAACGATGGGCGTCAAAAAGCCCCCATGCTATGCTAAAAAAATACCGTCAAAAAGCCTCGCAAGATGCGGGGCTTTTTATCATCCCCTGTCTTTTTAGCAAATTTGTAGAACAAAAAAAGCGCCCCGATATCATCAGGGCGCCCCGAACGGGTCGTGAAAGCGGTTCACGAACCGCCACTACGCTTTCATCTCCATTTCGATCTCCATGAGACGATTATACTTTTCCACCCGGTCTGAACGGGAAAGGGAGCCTGTCTTGATGAATGCCGCACCGGAAGCCACAGCGAGGTCCGCAATCGTGGTATCCGCGGTCTCGCCGGAGCGGTGAGAGACACTTACCGCGAATCCGGCTTTATGCGCCATCTCAATAGCCGCGACGGTTTCCGTCAGCGAACCGATCTGATTGAGCTTGATGAGGACGGCATTCGCAGCCTTCTCCCTGATACCCCGCGCGAGGCGTTCCACGTTCGTAACGAAGAAGTCATCGCCCACGAGCGCGGACTTCTTTCCGAGGACTGGCACACTCTTCTTCCACCCCTCCCAATCATCCTCTGCAAAAATATCTTCGAGCGATACGATCGGGTACTTCTTCTGCCACTCTTGATAGCGCTTCAAGAGCTGTACAGCTGTGAATGTCTTGCCCTCCGTATTGAATTCATAGACTCCCTTCTCCTCATCGTACATTTCCGTGCTCGCGACATCCGTTGCAAGCGCGATATCCTTCCCCGGCTTATACCCCGCCTCGCGAATCGCCTGAACCAAGAGGTCGAATGCCGCTTCCACGTTCTTGAGCTTCGGCGCGAATCCCCCCTCATCCCCGACCGTGGTCGGATACCCCTTCGCCTTGAGAAGTTTAGCGAGCGTGTGGAAGACTTCCGATCCGGCACGAATGCGCTCTGCCATCTTCTTCATCTGCGGAACGATCATGCATTCCTGTACATCGAGCGACCAGCCCGCGTGCGCGCCGCCGTTCAGCACATTCATGGTCGGAATCGGCAAGCTCGCCTTATGACTGAACGCGTAAGTCTTACGAAGCGACTTCCAGAGTGGCATGTGGCGATGGTCAGCCACGGCTTGCGCGAGCGCGAGCGAAACCGAGAGAATGGCATTCGCCCCGAGCTTTGACTTATTCTGCGTGCCGTCCAGCGCGATCATGAGCGCATCCAAGGCCTTCTGCTTGGTCGCATCTAGGCCTCTTATCTTCGGCGCGATGATTGTATTCACGTTCTTCACGGCTTTGAGCACGCCCTTCCCCTGATAGCGACGTCCTCCGTCCCGAAGCTCGAGCGCTTCGTGCACGCCCGTGGATGCACCGGATGGAACCATGGCTTCGGCCGTTGCGCCGCTCTTGAGCGTCACGCGGCAGGCAATCGTCGGATTCCCGCGGGAATCAAGAACTTCACGAGCAATGACGGATGTGATGGCGGTGGGAGACATAAAAAATCGAGAATGCTTCGGCAAGCGTAGCATTCTCGATCTCAAACCGGAAGGGATGCTGATGAGTCGCGACGCATTGAACCGAAAATATCTAAAAATGCACAGCCCTCTAAAACGGATGAATTACGCCGCGTTGGACTGAACGAACTCGCGAGGCGTACGCAACGGTACGACGAGCGAGTTCGTGAAGGAAACGCAAGTAAGTCGCCGTTTTAGAGGGCTGATATTGTACTACCGGATCTCAAACGTAATACTCACGTTCTTCGTGACATCGAAACTGCCGGACTGGATATCCGGAGCCGAAGCGCCACCAACACCGGCAGACGCCCTCTCCGCATAGGCATAATCCATCATGGGAACAGGGTAAGAGCCGTCGTTGCCCTCTGAGAAACTCACGACTCTTCCGATCCGCACGCCAAGCTGCTTGGCGAGCGCATCCGCTTTTTCCTTGGCATCCGTGATCGCCTCATCACGCGCCTGCTTTTCGATATCCGTCTTATCGTCTATGTCGAAGCTCACGCCATTGATCTGATTCGACCCGAGCTCACCCGCCTTTGCGAGCACGTTTCCGATCTTCCCGAGATCACGAACCTTGATGGCGACATCCTGACTCACGCGATAGCCTCGAAGCGTCCGTTGCCCTTCGTTATAGTCGTATTCAGGATAAACGTTATAATTGGACGTTTGGATGTCCTCATCCTTCACGCCGAGCGCCTTCATGGCCGCGACGATCCGATTCATCTGCTGCGTATTCTGCTCTTGCGTCGCCGAAACCTCTGCGCCGGTCGTAAAGATGCCGATCGAAACGTTCGCAACGTCCGGCTTTGACGTCACTTTGCCTTCGCCACCGAGCGTGATGGTATCGCGCACGTTTTCCGGCTGGCCGATGAGGCGATGAGATGCGTACGCGTTCCACGAGAGGATACCGACATACGCGACGAGCGACAGCCCGAGCGCTGTCATGATAACTTGGAGGTAAATAGGGTGTTTCATATACATGATTACGGATTACGAATTGCGTATTACGGATTGATACCACATTCATCTATAATCCGTAATTCGTAATTCGCAATTCGCAATATTTACTTCCCCATCAGCACACTCACCCCCGGCAACTTCCCGCCCTCGGAAAGGAATTCCAGCATCGCGCCTCCGCCCGTAGATACATGCGTGAAAAGATCATGCATTCCACTCTTTGCGATCACCGGTAGTGTATCACCCCCTCCAACGACCGTGTATGCGCCTTTCTGGGAACGGAGAGCAATCGCCTTGGCCAGAACGAGACTCGCGTGCGAGAAAACCGGGATCTCCGCCACGCCAATCGGGCCGTTCCAGATAATCGTTTTTGCCTTCTGGATGTCCGCGACCCATGCCTGAATCGTCTTTATTCCGACATCGCCGATTGACTCCGTTTCCGCGATGTCCGCGATGTCCGCCCGTCGGGCCTTACACCGAGGCGTAATCGTCTTGGCCACGATCGCGTCTGTCGGAATAATGATCTTCTTGGTGGTCGCGAGGAGCTTCTTGGCGATCCTGACTCCATCCTTCTCGACCAAGGAAGACCCGATGGGAAGCTTTTTCGCGGCAAAGAACACGTGCGCCATTGCACCCCCGATATAGACCTTATCTGCAACCTTCAAGAGGTGCTGAATGACAGGAAGCTTGGTAGAAAGCTTCGAGCCTCCAATAAAAGCCAGATAGGGCCGTTTTGAGGGTCTGAGAAGGGGCGAGAGCGCCCGAACCTCCTCGCCGAGATTCGGCCCCGCGTACGAGGGAAGCGCTCTGGCTAATCCTACGACAGAGGCATGCGATCGGTGACAGCTGGCAAAGGCGTCGTTGATAAAAACCTGTCCCCATGTCGCGTAGCGCTTGACCAGGGTTGGAGCATTCTCGTCCTCTCCGGATTGAAAACGAACGTTTTCGCCCAAAAAGACATCCCCGGGTCGCGCACCCGCGAGATCGCTCAAAAACCGCTTTGCGCCAACCGCGGACGAGAGGTCAATATCGAGGTAAGAAATCGGTATATTTCCAGCCACTCGAGCCACGGTGGCGAGTGAACGGGTGGAAAACTTCTTCTCCCTGCCCTCGGGCCTTCCGAGATGCGTGAGGAGCAGAACAATCGCTCCCCGCTCGCGTAGGCTCTTGATAAAGGGGATCTCCCGAAGAATCTTTTCGGACATCTTCGCCGCACCCTTCTCAACGGGCACATTCCAATCCACACGCATGATAATGCGCGTCCCCTTCTTGATCTTTGAGATTGGAAGCATTCGAAGCGACGACATGGCGATGATTGTTTGATTGCCGGATTGCTTGATTGCTGATGGAAACAATCAAGCCATCTTCTTTACGACTTCGCGACTACTTGAGCCCCTTCCCCACGATCAGTGCCAATTCCGCCAAACGGTTTGAATACCCCCATTCATTGTCATACCACACGATGAGCTTGAGGAAATCTCCATCCACCACGTTCGTGCACAAGAGATCCACCACGCCGGACGCCTCGCACCCGATAAAATCACTTGAGACCAATTCCTCTTCCGTGACGTCAACCACACCTTTATACGGAACTTTCTTCACAGCCTTGCGTAATACGTCATTCACTTCCTCAATCGTGGCCCTACGCTTCAGGAGGAAGGTGAAGTCCGAAAGGGAAACGACCGGGGTCGGCACGCGGATCGAAATGCCATCGAATTTTCCCTTAAGCGACGGGATCACTTCAGATGTCGCGATCGCCGCGCCGGTCGTGGTCGGCACGATGTTCTGCGCGGCCCCACGCGCGCGACGGAGATCCTTATGCGGTCCATCCTGCAGAACCTGATCCGCCGTATACGAGTGGATCGTGGTCATCATCGCCTTCTTGACTCCGAACGCCTCTTCGATGATCGCGGCAACCGGCGCAATGCAGTTCGTGGTACACGAGGCATTATTTATGACCTTGGCACTCCCCTTCCCCGCCTTGTCACCATTCACGCCGATCACGTAGGTTGGCACATTCCCGCCTTTTGCCGGGGCGGAGATGATAACGCGCTTTGCACCCGCCGTGATGTGCTGACCGGCTCCGGCCTCATCCGTAAATCGGCCCGTGCATTCCAAAACAACATCAACCCGAAGATCCTTCCACGGCAACTTCGTCGGATCCTTCTCCGCGAAAACCGGAATCTTCGTGCCGTCAATCACGAGATGTTTGGCGTCGAATCCGACCTTGCGACCATACCTACGATAGGAAGAATCATGTCGCAGAAGATGCGCGAGCGTCTTGGTATCCGTGAGATCATTGATCCCGACGATCGTAAACCCGGGCTTGCCGAAACCGGCTTTCAAAACATTCCGGCCAATACGGCCGAAGCCATTGATAGCGATACGTGTCATAATTTAGTAGGTGATAGGTAGGGGCGGGGTTCTCCCGCCCGTAGGTGGTGGGTAGAATAACCACCCGACAGAGACATGATACCGCAGGAACAGGAACGGGAACAGCGTAGGGGCGGGGTTCCCCCGCCCTCCCAATACGGCGATTCGATCGGGAGCATCCTTGACGCCCGCCTAAAACAAAAAAACACCCCATCGCGTTTAACACGACGGGGTGTTTTTATCTTGGGCGGGCGGTCGCGTAGAACGCGACAAGACCCCGTCCCTCCGATTATTCGCAAACCCGTTCTCCGGTCGCGAGCTCGAGGCGCGTGAAACGAGCCACGACGATCTTTTCGCCGATGGTCGCCACCTTGCCCTCGATGAGCTGTCCGATGGTCTTGGAATCGTCCTTGACCCACAGCTGATTCAAGAGACAGTTTTCCTCGTACCACTTCTTCATCTTCCCTTCGATGATCTTCTGCTTGATATCCTCCGGCTTCTTGTCTTCCGCAAGTTCCGCGAGGAAATCGGCCTTCTGCTTCTCAACAATTTCGGCGGGGACGTGATCCGGGCTCACGTAGATCGGGCTCATGGCCACGATCTGCATGGCGATTTCATGCCCGAGCTCCTTAAAATCCGCATTGCGAGCCACAAAGTCCGTCTCGCACTGCAGTTCAATGAGCGCACCGACTTTGCCGTTCGAGTGCACGTACGCCTCGATCAAGCCTTCAGCTGTCTGGCGCTCGGCATTCTTCTTCGCCGCCTTGAGCGCACCGGTCTTGCGGAGCACCTCAACGGCCTTTTTCACGTCACCACCGGCTTCTTCAAGAGCTTTTTTGCAGTCAACGATTCCAGCGCCTGTCTGCGCACGGAGTTCGCCAACGAGTTTTGCTTCAATCATACGTAGAATGTGGAATGTGGAATTTTGAATATAGAATTCTACTGAATTCAGAACGGCTCCGCCAGACGCGATATTCTATATTCAATATTCTCTATTCTAAGTTATTACCTTTTTGCAGGACCCTCCTGAACCAAGCTCCCCGCGATGCGCGCGCGATTACGCTCCCAATCGTCATGACCCTCCTTGATGGCATTGGACATGGTGTTCGCAATGAGTTCGATGGCCTTGATCGCATCGTCATTCGCCGGAATCGGATACGCCACGTCGGACGGATTCACGTTGGAATCGCAGACGGCGATGACTTTGACGCCACGACGCGTGGCTTCTTCGAGCGCGGTCTTATCCTTGCGGATATCAAGGATGAAGATGGCATCCGGAATGCGTGTCATGTTGGCGAGGCCGCCGATCTTCTCGTCGTATGACGCAACCTGCTCCGAAAAACGAAGCTGCTCGAACTTGGTGTACTTGCCGAGCTCTCCTTTTTCAACCTTGCGCTTCAAATCCTTGTACTTACGCAAGAGGTGCGCCATGTTCACGTAGTTCGTGAGCGTGCCGCCGAGCCAGCGCTTGTTGACGTACGGCATACCGCAAGCCTCCGCCGCCTTCACGACGATATCCGACGCTTGCTTCTTGGTTCCGACGAAGAGGATGACGCCGCCGCGAACCGCCGTTTGCTTGGCGAATGCGCAGGCCTTTTCCAAGGCCTTCTGCGTCTTCTCTAAGTCAATAATGTGGACGCCCTGGCGCTCACCGAAGATGAACTTTTTCATCTTCGGATGCCACTTGGACTTCTGATGTCCGAAGTGAACTCCGGCCTGGAGCATCTCTAAAAGAGATGGAATGGTAGGCATAATGTTGTCTTTTAAGAGCTCAGCTTCATGTGAGATGGGCTCTGCCTCTCATCCCCTATCCGCAGGACCCGGATCGTACCATGCGACCGGGCAAGATCCGCGAATATTGCGGAGATGATGTGTGATTTATAGCCTTAGCGTGGCAAAAAAAGCCCGTCCAAGGTGGGAAGACTGTATCAGAAAGCCTTAAAAATGGCAAGGCTCCACGACTTCTAACCGATCTGTGCCACGATCGCCGCATGATCCGACACGGCGGGTTCCGCGAGCACCTGAAAATTCTTTCGACTGGCGCCTTGTAAAGCAGACATTAATTTCATTCATCTGCTACATCCTGATATCAATTGGGCGCGTTTCCTCTTCTTTTATCCGTCAAAGGAATAATCTCTGTCTTGTACGCCTCTTTTAATTCATTCACCCTCTCATCCAGCTTAGATAGCTCGATGATTTTATCTATGTCCAAATCCGAATCATCGGAAAGCAACTTCATGCCGCTAGGATCGGAGCTTACAAGATGCCAATTCATTTCTGAATCTAATCTCGTTGCAAATAAATACGTTGATCCAACTTGTAATGTCGCATCAAGCTCATCGGCATTACGGCTTTCATCTACAGCCGAAAGCTCTCCTTTCGTATTTAAGCGATAAAGCATCCCGTCCTTATAGCCCCCTAACTGACTCACTATAACGACCCCGTGTAAATTTCCTTTAATGTTGTAAGCGACTTCGACCTGAAATTGCTGCTGAGGAATGGCATCATACGACGTTGATCCGAGACTTTTAATGACTTTTCCGGTAAATACGTTATGAAAAGCCCCAACCACCTCACGGTCATTTGCGGGATTATATATTAAACTAAATTTTATATCCTGCTTTTTTTGCTGGCTACCCATTATCGAATAAAAAATAGGTGCCGCGACAACGAAAACGATCAACAGTCCAATGCCAAGGAATCTATTCTTTTTAAGCATATGCGTACATTTTTTAATTAAGAAACCTAGTAACCCCAAAGATAATGATAATCGCTCAAATCTTGAGATCCGAGCGTATATTGGAATGTATAGACATACATCACATTACCCGAAATAGAGTGATCTAGCCCTAATGCATGACCAAGTTCGTGCGTTACAACGTGCCTTCTTTCGTTATACGTCAAACCACTCATATGAAAAATGTTCAAAAATAGAGAATCCGCGCCCGTTTGTTGTTGCCATGCTCCGTACCAAGGGTAAGCATTGCTATTTACATCTTTAAATGTCAAATCTTCAATAGTCCAAACAGTATCCGGAAGGATGTTGATCGGATCTATGGCATTCCATGTACCAATCGCATCATCTCGCTCCCACGTATACTGAGTACTACTTCCCCAACGAATTTCACCACCGTCTTCTGAACTCTTACCAGAAAGATAATGAGTGGCATGCGCGGTTGATGCCAATGAAAGGAATCCAACAAACATGAAAATAAAAAATACTCTTTTTCTCATACAGGGTGCAAAATGAACCTCCGCGCAGCAGAGCTGACGCGGTATCAGCGGAACTCGAAGAGCTT
>CAZWYJ010000016.1:0-1941 GCA_964638165.1 uncultured Gammaproteobacteria bacterium
TGCCCCGTTCTACGGTGGCGTGCCCCGTTCTACGGTGGCGTGCCCCGTTCTACGGGGAGAGCCGTTTTCCCAAATAAAAAACCCCCATCCTTTCAGATGAGGGGGCTCGCGCGCGGAAGAGCGCAACGAGCGAAAGACACAGAGAGAAGAAGGAACGAGGGTCCCTCCACCGCGCCCTTGGATGAGGTTGCGGATGGAGGGAAGGAGCGAATGGAGGGACCCTCAGAGAGGTCGGACGGGGCGGCGGCATGGAAACACCGCCCCGTCCTGGGTTGCCCGCCGAGGACCAGTGGCGGACTGGCGCGAGATGCTGCAGGAGAACAGAACCTTCAGCGCCCTACGGGCAGATATTGGGCGGGATCGTCGCCTGAGGGGCGAAGACCGCGAGGTTCGTGTAGTCGCACGGCGCATTCGGATCCATGGGATTCCGAACGTAGCGCGGACTCACGGTCTCGCCATTGAGCCAGACGTCCGTGTGACACTGCGGGATACCGTACTCGCCGGATCCCGTGGGGTCATTGGAGAAGTCATAGGCCCAACGCGTGACGCCCAGGGGGTCGGTCAGGTTGAACGTGACCTCCAAGCGCCAGCCATTGGCCAAGGTTTCCCTCAGCTCGAAGGCCGCGCCCGGGTCCGCGTCCGAGGACGTGTTCAGCTCATGACTTTCCCACGCCCCGGCCGGAGAGACCAGGTAGTAGTTGGCGTAGTTCACGCTCCAACCCGCGTCCGGAACGCATCGTACCACGACGTTTCCGCCCGTACCAACCGTTCCTCCGCTTCCCGAGCTCCCGCCGGTTTGTGCCGTGCCACCGGTTCCCGTGGTTCCTCCGCTTCCGGAGGTTCCGCCGGTTCCCTCATCCAGGCACAGGCAACTGCCCCAGAACAGGCCGTCGCGCGTGGACACGCACATGATGGCGGCGATGTCGCAGTCGTCGAGCGTGCAGGAGATGCTCCTGCCCGCGATCGTGCACGACGCGCCAGGCTCCGCGGTTCCGCCGACACCGGAGTCTCCCCCGGTTTCCGCGATCCCGCCGGTCTGGACCACGCCTCCGGTTTCCGAGACGCCACCCGTGCTCACGGTTCCGCCCGTGAGGATGATGAAGCCGCCGGTGCCGGTTCCGCCGGTCTGGATTCCACCCGTTGCCGGGTTTCCACCAGTCGTGACGACGCCACCGGTCGAAACGGTTCCGCCCGTGGTTCCTCCGCTTCCGGAAGTTCCACCCGTGACGCCACCCGTACTGACATTGCCGCCGGTACCGGTGTCTCCACCGTTCCCAGCTTCACCGCCAGCTCCGGAAGCTCCGGCTTGTCCGGAAGCACCACCTGCGCCACCAGCACCACCAGCACCACCTTCTCCGCCGATCACCATGCTCTCATCCACGCACACGTGGAAAAGCTCCGTGCCCGGAGGAAGAACCGTGCCTTGGTAGACGAGGTTCGGAATGTCGGTTTCGGGCGAATCCGGATCCAGAACCACCGGCAAACACACCTGATCGGATTCCGGACAGGTTCCCTGAATGAGAGGGAGACCCGCCCTGACCGTACAGGTCGTCCAGCAATCCGGACCCTGGCCCTCCACGATCAGACATTCCTGCGTACCGGCGCACACGCGCGGATCAGGAGACGAGGGGCAAATGAGTTCCGTGTCCGGATCGTCGAGCGAGATGTCCGCCACGCCCGCGCCGAGCACCACGGGAACGTTTCGGTTCACGTAGCGGAGCGTGAGGTGGATGAGAACGGGCAAAACCTCGCCCATCTCCACGTCAATCTCCTCCGGATCCGTTCCGTCGTACGTGCAATCCACGTAGTCGTCTTCGTTCCCGTCATTGGGCGGGATGCACTGGATACCCGGAGCCGTGAGGGTGTAGTTGCCCGCGGAGAGCGGAACCCTCAGATTCGTCTTCGTGCAAGCGGTGTCCGCCGGCAGTACGTACGTTTCTC
>CAZWYJ010000016.1:1951-18580 GCA_964638165.1 uncultured Gammaproteobacteria bacterium
CCGGACCCTGTCAAAACCAGGGTCGTGGTGATGCACGTCCCCACGCCGGGCCCATTGCCCGTCGTGGACAGAGAGAAGCTCGCGCCGGTGTAATTGCCGGAAGAATCCGAAAAACTCGGATCTTGAGCGCAGCCGTAGGCGACGAACATCGCCAGGACTGCCAATGTCAAAAGAGCGTGTAGCTTGTTCATCCTGAACCTCCCATCGTTGTTATACGTCCTCCACCCCCGAGCCATTCGCGGGTTTCGGAATGGCCACGGAAAAAACCCGAGAAACAACACCGCGAACGTACAATGAACTTGGAAAAATGTCAAGGCAGGATGGAGGGAAAAGTAGCTAGTAGCTAGTAGCTAGGAACTTGGAAGACAAATTGTATTTACCTCTTTATATGAAATATGGCTACATGAAGCGTATTTCACTTCAAAAACTCCCTAGCTACTAACTACTAACTACTAGCTACCCTCTCCCAGCCCTTGACAACTTCCCCATTCTCACCTACTGTCCCGCTACGTTGCTACAACAAGCAAGTTCTGTTCCCATTTCGGGGGCATGGCAACGGATTCGGAGGAAAAAGCAAATGTTCAACAAGAAGACCGTCCTTTCCACCATCGCACTCCTCACCGCCGGCCTCATCGCCGGTTGCACCGACAGCGGCAGCGACTCGCCTGGCCAGGGAGTCGGTAGCACGATCTTCCACCTGACCGCCAACTCGGAGGAGGGTGACCCGGCCTGCTTCACGGAGGTGATCAACGTCTACACGGACAACACCGTCGTCGGCGTGTACGAAGACACGGATCCGATCGCCGCCACCATCAACCAGAACGTCGACTGCACCGTCGTCGACAACCTCATCCAGGTCGGGCTGGCCGCGGGCAACTACATCGTCCCGGAGCAGGAGATCGACTGCACCTACCAGAGTGTGAACACCACCTGCACGATCGCCGAGCAGACCTTCGTCGTCACCATGGGTGGGTTCACGGACATCCTGCTCGAGGCCGTGGTCCACACCGTGGACGGCGACGTCGGCGTGGTGGCCGGTGGTGGCATCGGCAACTTCAGCATCGCCGACGATCCGATCGTGGCCATGACATGCAGCGCCGAGGACGACGAGATCTGCAACGAGGGTGGCGAGACCTGCTGGGACATCAACGACACCGGCCCGGCCTGCTACCCGGACTGCACGCTCGACCTCATCGCCGAGACGAGCACCCCCGCCTGCGCCGACGGCCTCACCTGCGTCCCGCTCTTCGACAGCGACGACAGCGAGCCGGCCATGCCGCCACTCGGCGTGGAGCTCACGGTGCCCACGCTCCCCGGCGCGTGCATGAACCTCACGCCCAGCACCTGATCGCCCCTTCCCCCAGCCCAAAAACAAGGAGAAGGCCAAGCCCCATTCCAAATCTGAAGAGAATGGGACCTCTGGCCTCCTCCGGAACCCTCTCATCCACCTCGCCACTCGGCGAGCGCTCGGATGAGGGGGTTTTTCTATTATGAACCCACCCCTAGCCCCTCCCTGTTTCACAGGGAGGGGAACTTGCTATGGAGGTTATGCGTTGCTTGAGATCGTTCAGAATGAAAGGAAGATCATGAATCACTTGATCATTCGTGTAACGAATGACAGTCATACCCATGTCTTCAAGACGATCCGTTCTAATCTTATCTGCTTCTTCCTGCCCTTGATGAACAGATCCGTCCACTTCAATAATGAGCTTTAACTCTGCACAGTAAAAATCAACGATGTAAAAAAGAAGTGGCTTTTGACGGAGAAACCGATATCCCCCGACGTTCCGGCCGCGAAGAAGCGTCCACATAATTTTCTCCGCAGGCGTTTGCTGTTTACGAAGCTCTCTCGCCACCTCATAGAGAGATGGTGCATGCGGCATAATCATCATAGGACTCATTCCGTAACAGGGAATACATCCTATTGTCAAAAACCCCCTTCCAGAGCCCCCCTATTGTGAGACCGCCTCCACGCAGAGTTCCCCTCCCTGTGAAACAGGGAGGGGCTAGGGGTGGGTTTTTGCGCGTTAGGGGGTGAGTACGCCAGGAGAGGGGTAGGGCCCGCCCGCCACGCAAGCCGAGCTTGCGAGGCGTTGCGGGCGGGGGAGAGCCATCGTAATGGCCGTGCCCCGTTTCTACGGGGAGAGCCGTTTCACAAAACCTAAAACCCCTGACTCTCGATCGCTTGCGCGAGAGAATCAGGGGTTAAGGAGTTTACAACGAATCACGCGAGGGTGATTCGAGGCGATTGAGGGCTACCAGAACCACGCAGGGATCCACGCATGGACCGTGCTGCGGTCGGCATTGAACCGCAGGGCCATGTTCCGGGACCAGTCGGCCCCGTACTCACCCTGGTCGAGCGCCGCGAGCGGAACTTCCGCATTCCCCTCCGGCACGTACGCGTACGCCCGGAAGTCATAGGATGCGTAGCGGAGATTGACATCTCCGCATCCGCTCGGATCGCAGATGTACTTGGCCAAGTACAGGGTTCCCGTACTTCCCACGTACCCCTGGATCTCAATCTCACGAGAAAGATCCAGGCCTGCGATGAGGCATCGCCAGCCCTGCACGAGCTGGTTATTCAATGCCGGGTCGGGGACGTCCTCACGCCAGCACTCGCGGTACTGGTACGCCGGGCTTATGACCTCGATGTGCGCGGTGTCCGCGGGGAGATCCACGCCGAAGTCCCGGTTCAGGAGGTCGATCCGGATGGTCCGTAGCGTTGAAGCCACGGTGCCACCCGTACCGGTTCCGCCTGTCGCGAGGTCTCCGCCGCCACCGCCCGTGATGCCACCGGTTCCTCCGGTGCTGGGCTCCGGCTCATTGCCGGTTCCGCCGGTGCCGATTAGGTCCGGTCCGCCCCCGCCCGTGATGCCACAATTCGTCTGGAGAGACGGATTGCCATCATCGCAGTCGTCGGGCGAAGTCGTGCCATCGCGGTCATCGTCGGACTCGCCGGGTCGCACGCCGTCCGAGAAGATCTCGAACTCGTAGCCATTGTCCTGGGCGTTCCGAACGTAGCGGAAGTCCATCTGGCGCAGGTCTTCCCCTTCCAGGCGGAAGACGGTCACCGCGGCGTGGTTCGCATCCGCGCGTCCGGTCTCCCAGTTGTCCCTGGGAATCCACTCGTACGCGCCTTCCGGGCCGGTCCGGGCGTAGAAACGCCGGGGCGACGTGATGTCCAGATTCGGAATCATACACTCCCGGAACGTTGCCGTGCCGGTGCAGCTGTAGTCCGCCTGCATCAGGCCGGGAACCGCGAGCAGAAAATTCGCCCAGGTCACGCCATCCAGCGCGTAAAAGCGAAGGACAACCGTGGGCCCGGTCGAAGTTCCACCCGTGGACGGATCGCCGCCGGTTCCGGAGGAAGTTCCCCCGGTCTCGGAAGCCGTTCCGCCGGTGCCGGGATCCACGATCTCCGCACCAGCCTCATTTCCGCTTCCGGCTGTTCCGCTCCCGCCGCTTCCGACGATGGGATCCTCTTCGACGGGCTTGCAGTTGACGCAAGCCGTGTACCCACTGCAGTCCCCGTACATCCACTGCATACCAACCTCGCCGTCTTCGCACTCGCACTCCACCGCAGTGGTGGAGTCGCAGTCGTAGACGTTCCCGCCGGTCGTCGTGGTGGTGCCACCGGTCGAGTCGGTTCCGCCCGTGGACGAAGGTTCGTCCGTGGACGGGTTCCCGCCGGTGCCGGAGGAAGTTCCCCCGGTCTCGTCGTCGGGCTCGTTGGCATCGCTGCCAGCGTTCCCGCCGTCTTCGTCGTCGTCATCCTGAGACGACCCGCCGGTGCTCCGAGGGGAGCTGTCGGCGTTCCCGCCGGTGCCGGAGGAAGTTCCCCCGGTCTCGTCGGTGCCGGTGTTTCCACCGGTTCCCTCGGGATAGGCCGAGACCTCCGGGCCGAGAACCTCGGCGTAGTCATCGGGCACGGCGTTGTTCTCGGGCGCTTCCGCGCAACCGAAAACAAGGGCACTGAGCAGAAGGGACTTGATGAAACTTGCCATGATACGCTCCCTGAGGCGTCTGCCTCTATTGATGAGGCCAGAGGCGCCTCTGTGTTGTGGTTTTTACCCTCTTTCGAAGGTGCAAAGACGAATCTCCCCAAGAACCCCAGACCGAATCCGAGCATTCTGGGAATCAAAAAGAATACCATAAAAAGTCTAATTTGTCAAGGCTACTGGATATTTCAAATATCGTGGCAAAAAAGGCCGTATTGAGCAAAAAGTAGCTAGTAGCTAGTAGCTAGTAGCTAGGGGAAATTTCCTAGCTACTAGCTACTATCTACTAGCTACTAACCTCAAGTTATCCACATTGCGAAAGCCAAAATCTATGATACGGTCGCCCCGCGTTTCACGCAGGACTTTGCTTAACTAACCCGTTCATTCCGGCTTCATCGCGGACAAAAGCGTCCGTGACCATCCTGCGATAGGCAGGCGAAAGAGAGACTGTCATGGGTTCCGGATAGATCCCCATGCCACAACCTATCTCTCGCGTTCACGCCAGCGTCTCCATTGCGCAAAATACGCTCTCCGTCGCATGAACGGAGCCGCTACCGCGCATGAATCACCCCTCGTAATAGACGCGCCCATCCACGCGTGAATGAAAATCCAGTCTCCCTGAGAACACCCGTACCATCCCGGGTTTTTCTTTTTGAGAAAATCGAAGCAGGGAAATGGGGCATCGTCTCAATCCGAACCCATCGCGTTAAACGCGACCTATCCCAAACCCACCCCGTAGAACGGGGCACGGCCCCTGACCCCTCCCTTCCGAGGCTTTTGCGAGGAATCACAGGGAGGGGAACTCTCTTACGTATGCATTGCCTTTCATAGCAAGCTCCCTTCCCTTTCAAGGGAAGGGCTGGGGATGGGTGTGGATGAAACAGGGAGGGGCTGGGGATGGGTGTGGATGAAACAGGGAGGGGCTAGGGGCCGTGCCCCGTTCTACGGGGTGGGTTTTATGCAATAAAGAAGGGCCGGGCCCGCCCGCCACGCAAGCCGAGTCCGCGAGGCGTTGCGGGCAGGGATGGGTTTATAGAAAACCCCCTACCCAATCCAGCTCGTAAGAACCGGCAAGGTTTGTTGCGCGGTTTGTTGCCACGTGAATTGTTTGGCGCGTTCAATCCCTCGCGCGCGCATATCCATAACGAACGGCGTATCCGAAAGCAATCTCTCCATGTTCGCGGCAATCCCGTCAATGTCATCCGGCCTCACGAACATCCCATTCCCCTCCCCCACGACTTCCGGCAGAGAACTATTATTCGCGACGATGACCGGGCACCCGCACGCCATGGCCTGCACGGGCGGAATGCCGAACCCTTCATACCAGGCCGCGTGCACGTATCCGCGCGCGCCCGCAAAAAGCGCGGGCACGTCCGCTTCCGGAACGTATCCGAGTTCCAGAATCTGCGCGCGATTCGGAGAAGCCTGAATGGCGGCCTTGATCTTTTCGTATCCGAATCCTTTCGGACCCGCGAGCACGAGATGCGTGGGATCGCCCACGCCACGCTGTGTCTTCATGGCATCGAATGCCTTGATGATGGAAACGATATTCTTCTTCTCTTCCATGCGCCCAATCGTAAGAAAATACGGCTTCGGAATCTTGTACCTCATGATCACGGCCTCAATCGCCTGCTCATCCATGGGATGGTACGTACCGTGATCAATGCCCAAATGCGTGATGGCGATATTCGCCGGATCCGCGCCGTACAGCTCCACGAGTTCGCGCGCGGTGAACTCCGAAACCGTAATGATACGCGCGCCCGTGCGCACGATATCCTTGGTCGTGAATTCGTGATAGGCCTTCTGAATCGTTTTGTAGAGATGTGGCATGCGCCGGAACCCCACATCGTGAATAGTAACAACGCTCTTCTCCGGACGAATCGGTGGCAAAACATGCGCCGGAGCAAACAGGACATCCGCCGGACGACGCATCATCTCCCAGCTCATGCGCGCCTGCGTCCACAGATACTTCGGAGGCCATGCGGCGCGCACTTCGTACCAATTCTCCGGCAGAACCGCCAAATCCCCTGTAAGGGGCTCGCGGGTATAGAGCACCCACTGATGCGCGTCGTTCGCCGTGAGTTTCTTGAGCGCTTCTATGAGGGAAAAAGAATACCACTCAACCCCGGTTTTGACGGGCTTGTTCGCGCGACTCGCATCAATGCCAATCAGCATAAGGATAGACTAAAGCTCTTTCATGATATTCAAATATTCTTGAACAGTCATGCTGAGCACGCGAAGATTATTTCGAACGATGAATACGGGGATGGCTGAATCCTTTGGGATGACAATGGGTCGCATCAAGCCATCGCGCCGATAGATACGATGGTCACCTTTCTCCCGAACGAGCCGACAGCCGACGAACAGCAAAAATTTTTCAAATTGCTTCCAGTGAACCGAGGTCAGACCACCCATATACCATCAACACGGAAGACAGATCGTCTCCATCTCGTGCGAGACCTGAACAGGCGCTCTCCATTCCTTCTTTACCCTTCGCCAGCCGGAATCCTGCAAAACGCGATTAAGTGTTCCCATGCGATCCAATTCTTCAAGATACAGTTCAACAAGTTCGCCGAACCGCTCCTTCGCCTTCCGGAAGGTAGGCGCGGAAGTGGAAATATCAAAAACGGGCGTGTAGGCGACATACCGCCCGCCTTCCTTCAAGATAGTAACCGGGATACGTAATTCACACTTCATAGCTCAAACGGAGTGTACAGACATTCTACAAAAATGCCAAATCAAAACCGCAAAATTATGACGAAAAAATGCTCCGCTTATAGCTCTCCAAGTTCTCCAGCGCAATGCCCGTGCCCTTGGCCACGCAGAGCTGCGGCTCATTGGCGATGAAGGCCGGAACGCCCGTGGCCTCGCTGAACAGCTTGTCCAAATTACGCAATTGCGCGGTTCCTCCGGAAATCACAATACCCTTCTCCATCACGTCTGCGGAAAGCTCCGGCGGGGTATTGTGCAGCACGTCTTTGATCGCCTCCACCATCCCCTGCAGTTCATGCTGAATCGCGTCCGTCACGTCATCACTCGAAATCGTGGCAACGCGAGGCAGACCGCTCATCATATCCCGCCCCTTCACCTGCATCTCCAGTTTATCCTCAAGGTAGAGCGCGGAACCGATCTGAATTTTGATATCCTCCGCGGTCCGCTCACCAACCGCCAGCCCGTACTTACGACGCACGTGCTCCGTGATCGCGGCATCCAACTTATTCCCGCCGATACGAATGGATGTGGAAGAGATGATCCCGCCCAAAGAAATCACGGCGATCTCGCTCGTCCCTCCGCCGATATCAATGATCATGTGGCCGGACGGCGATCCGATCGGAATATCCGCGCCGATTGCGGCGACCACCGGCTCCTTGATGATGTAAGCGGACTTCGCGCCCGCGGAAATCGTGGCATCAATCACGGCGCGCCGTTCCGTGCTGGTAATACCGCCCGGCACCGCCACCATCACTTCAACGCGAAACAGACGCATACCACCGAGCGCCTTATTGATGAAGTACCGGAGCATGGCTTCCGTGGTGCGATAGTCCGCGATCACGCCATCCTTGAGCGGACGCTTCGCCACGATCGTATCCGGTGTGCGCCCGAGCATCTCTTTTGCCTCCTTGCCCACGGCGAGCACTTTTTTGTCATGCACGGAAATCGCAACCACCGACGGCTCGTGAATGATAATGCCACGCTTCGGCATGTACACGAGCACCGTCGTTGTCCCGAGATCAATTCCGATTTTTTTGGAAAACATAGGGCAGAAAATTTCAAATACCAAATACCAAATTCCAAATAAGGTGTCATTCTTTGGTATTTGGAGTTTGGGATTTGGGATTTAATCTAAAACTCCACGTCAACGTGGCGATCGACGGTCGTATCCGTCACCAGACGATACGAGGCATTGCCCCAATCTTCCTGGTCCTCTGCCGGAGAAGCCTTGAGAAGGTCTTTCGGAAAGGCGATATCCAAGGTCAATGTAGTGGCATCATTCCCCGACTGCTTCTGCCAGTCAAGCGAATAGGAGCCATTCGCCACGCGATCGCCAACCGAAGCGGGAAGCCTGTACGTAAAAGTCAATGTCTGCGTAGTTTTTGGCTCAATGGACCAGAACGCGCCAAAAACAGTCTTCCCCAAATCCCTGCTCACGTCCACGGTTCCGGCAACCACGCGACCGCCCGTCTTATACCGATCGTCCAGCATGGCGCCTTCCGAAGAAATGAGCTCGGATCCCTCCGGAACGTACACGCGCGTGTAACTCCGGTACCGCGTGTACTTGTACGCGATCGGATCTTCAGGCGGAGCGTACGCCGTTGCGCGATTCGTGTACCGCAACTCAATCGTCGCGATGACATTGTTCGGATCCCGGGCATCCACCTTGTACGTCACGTACCGATCAACCATCGCATCCGTCTTGAGCGCCGCGAGGTTCGCATCCACGACCCACGCGTAATCACCGTCCGTCGGCTTCACGCGCCCGGTCCACCCGAACCGATCCAAGCGCTCGAGGGTCGAAGGGGACGAGGAGTAGAGCAGGATCTGCTTGCGCTCCAGAGATACTGTGAGGAGATCGAACAGCTCCGACCAGCGCGCGGATGGCAGTGACGTGAGCTTCGCGAAAAGCTCATCGCCGAGCTTGGAGAGGATGACTTTGCGCTGATCCCGAGGAATACCCTTCTTCAAAAACCCGACTTCCACTTCGTATTCCAGAATGTCAAAAAAGTTCTCCGCATCAAACGTGATACCGTCAATCGTAATGGGACCGGCAATACGAAGCAGTTCCTTGAAGAACGGCGGATTGATCGCGATCACGCCCGTGGGTTGCACCGGGCGTTGGCCGGTTCCGGCTTCGATTTCCCGCACGTACGTATCAATCACCCGCTCCGCGGACGTGGGAAAATCCGGCGACCAGTTGCTATCGCGCAAAAAGAGGAACGGGACGCCGAGATGTTTCTGGATCGGCTCCGGCGCCGGATCTCTCCATGTGCCGGAAGCGGGATTATCAATGCTATACACGTCGTCAAAGGCAAACGTTTTGATATCCCCCCCATCAATATCCAAAAGACCCACGGTTCCGATAAATCCTCCTGTCGGACGAAGCTCGTCTTGGTTCTGCAACAACACCACGTACCGGGATTCCTCCGGGTACCCGGCGAGCGGAATCATGACCTCTAAAAGAGGCATGGCCTCGTCAATCGTCCGTTTGAGGCGCGGGAGCTGTTCCGCCACGGGCGCGAGCGCCGCGCGCAGAGGCGCGACCAACCGATCCTGCGGAATGCGATTCCATGCCTCGAGCGCCACGTCAATGCGGGCCTGCGCCGCGCGCAGATCCGGGAGCGCCGCATCGAGCTTGGCGAGGATGGCGCGCTTCTCATCCGCGGACAACTCGCTGAAGGACATGTCCGGATCAATCTCCGGGACGAGTTCGCCCGTGAGGTCTTCCGCGCGCTCCGATGCGGAAAAAATATTCCGCGCCGCGTCGAGAACCGCTTTGGCACCGGCGAATGTTTCCAATCCCGCGATCGTCGCGTCTTCCATGGCGCGAATCTGCACGCCAATACCGGGAACATCGCGCCAGAATCCGGTCTGCCGGAGCGCGGATCGCGCACTCCCAATCTCCGCGGACGCGCGATCGAGCGCGTCCGAAGCGCCATCCATGTCACGGGACTCCATAGCGCCCTTCATCACGGAAACGGATTGCATGGCGGATCGCGCGTGCACGCCGGCGCGAATGAGCCCCGCGATCGCCGGCCCGGTCGCGATCGCGACGAACGCGATGATGGACACGGCAACGATCGCACCGAGACGCCAACGGAACACTCGGGGCGTAGCCTGTCCCGAGGCTTTTGCGAGGGATGGGGCGCGGATCGCGGGGGCTTTTCCAGAAGATGGAGGCTTTTCTGATTTTACCGACTCAGGCGGTGCGAGCGGACGGATCGGTGGAGGATTCCCCGGAGTACGGGAGCTCGGGTCATTAGCATTAAAAACCCCGGACCGAAGCGCCGGAACGCCTGGGCATGTGAGAAAATTCGGCTTCGGATCCGCCGGCTGTTGGTTCTTGGGTTTAAACATGAAGTGCGCCTTAATGCTCCGCGCGCTTCTGTGAGAGAACCTTTAAAAAACGATGAGTCGCGACGGGCTGGAGCGAGGAAATTTGCGAGCCGTACGTAACAGTACGGTGAGCGAATTTCCGAGTGAAGCCCTAGCGAATCGCGTTTTTTAAAGGTTCCCCGCTTTCATGCGCGAATATTTCAAAAAGTATTTTAGCGCACTTGCAATATGAATGCGAACGAGACGATTCGTCACCAGCTCCCACGGAGCGCGAATCGCGCTCTCCCGCTGGTGGTAATGGATGAATCGCGCGTGCGGAACGAATGTCACCTTATATCCGGCCTTCCAGACGCGTCGGCAAAAATCTACGTCTTCGTAGTACATAAAAAACCGCTCGTCGAGTCCGCCGATCTTCTGAATCACGTCCTGACGGATGAGCATGGCCGCGCCATACACGGAATCCGGATGGTGGATCAACGCGTGATCAACATCCCGCATGTGATACCGATGAAGCGAACGCTTGGCCCACGGCAAGCGACCGAACACAGTCCGTTGATACGCGGGAATGAGCGGGCTCGGGAACCGCACGCAATTCTCCTGACGCGTCCCATTCGGATTCTGAATCAACGGGGCGAGCACGCCGGATTCCGGCAAGCCGTCCGCGGTCGCAACCAGCTTTTCCATCTCTCCCGGGAAAATCGTGAGGTCCGGGTTCGTGAGCATCACGTACTCCCCTTTTGCCTGCGCTATCGCCAAATTATTCGCCTTCGCGAACCCGAGGTTCTCGCCCGGTTCGATCACCGTAACCCACGGAAATCGCTCGCGAACCATGCGAGCCGTTCCATCGCACCCATTATCCACGAGGAAGTACTCGAACGGAAAAGAAATATTCGCCTCTTCAATTCCGCGCAAAAGCAACCGAATGAGATTCGGCGTGTTGTAACAGACAGTGACGAAGGAGACTTTCATGCAATAGAGTAGCTAGTAGCAAGTAGCTAGGGACTAGGGGTTTGGAGAAAATGTTCCGATCGCTAGCCCCTAGCTACTAGTTACTGGAACCACTTCCGCATCTCTTCCGGCGATACCTTCCGCCGAGCCATGAGAATCCGACGCTTTGCCCGGATCTGGGCGCTTCCCTTCCATGCCTCAATCGTTCCGCGGAGGTATTGCCATACCACGAAACCGGCCACGATGGCAAGGGTGCCTTGCCAGAGAATCCACGGCGCGTGGCGCCACCGATTCATGGCATCGTCATTCTTCCACGTCATCCAGATCTGATTTCGACGGGAAAGCCGAACCACGGATTCGGGTCTGCGCCACGTTTCCCGCAATAGCTTGAGACGTCCGAAAAGACCGGATCCTCCCGGAGCGGAGGCAAACCGATGATGCCAACCGATCGCCGGAGAAATGAGTTCGGCGCGAAGCCCCAGGAGCCTGGCGCGCCAGCACACATCCGCATCCTCCTTGTACGCGAAGAACGACTCGTCGAATACTTCGTGCTCCGAAAGGGAGAGAGTGGCGATCGCGGACGCGCGAATCACCATGGCCGCGCCGGAAATACCGAACGGCGTGACGCGATCGTACTGACCCGCGTCCTTCTCCCCGGCACCACGATCAAAAACCACGCGGCCCTTGCGAATACCCAATCCGGAGCTATCAATAACATCCGTTCGCTCAATGGCATACGGATCCATTTCATCATCCGTGCGCCGAAGTGCCCGGTAGAGCTTGGGACCGGCAATGGCGATATCCGGGTGCGCATCCATGTACCGAATGATCTCCTCACTACACCCGGCATCAAGCACGATGTCCGGATTCAGAATAAAAATGTAGCATCGTGAAAGATCCGATCCGTCCTCCCGCCAGCGTGAAAGCGCGATGGCAATGCCCTGATTATGCGCACGCGCGAATCCCTGATTACGAAAATTCCGCAGGATCGAAACATCCGGATGATGCTCCTGAATCCATTGCTGGGTCCCATCCGTCGAGGCATTATCAATGACGGAAACCGTCATGTCCTGCGATGTCTGCGCATCGAACGACGCGAACAGATTCGGAAGAAACCTTTCCGAATTCCACGTGACGATATTTACGACCAGGCGTTTTGCGTGTTCCATATTAGTAGCTAGTAGCTAGTAGCTAGTAGCTAGGGGCTAGGGGCTAGGGTTTAAAAGAAAAGTCTGATCACTAGCTACTAGCTACCAGTCCCTAGCTACTAGCTACTTCCGCTGGCTCTTCTGCGTCACGTTGAACCCAAGCCGGAAGCGACCCCCGAGCATGTGGCGTGTCTGCGCATCAATCGCCGGGATCGAGCCGAAAAAGACGAACGTGATCGGCAAGAGGAGCCACTGGAGTAGCATGATGGCGATCGCGTACGGACGCGAGACGTTCGCCGGACGGGGCGGGAGGAGCGTCATGGCCAGTGCCGCGGAAATGAATGCGCCGAGGAGAGAAAACTGCATGAGGCGCTGGAGCGTGAACGGCGTATTCTGAAACATCGCAAATGACCGATGCGCTTCCGACGCCAGCCAGAACGGCAAACGCCCCAAAATCGTGATGAGGAGTGGCGCCGTTGCCCACATGTACGCACCTTCGAGTTGTTTCCAAATGTACAGCGCCTTAACCCGAAACGGCATGCTCTTGTCGGGCAAAAAATTCTCCATCATGTAGACAAAATTCTCAACGCCCCACGCCCACCGCCGCATCTGCTTGTAGAGCGCGAGGAGGGAGCCCGTGTAATTCGCGCTATCCACCGAATCCATGGAGGCCGGCAGATAGATCGGCGTCACGCGGTAGTCCCCGTGGTAGCGGACGAACCCCTGCAAGAAGATGCGCGAATCTTCCGACACGATATCCTTCTGCCAGAACCCGACGTCCAGCAACATGCGCCAGCTCATGGAGTGGCTCGAGAACGTCATCATCTGCTCCGGCCGTGCGAGCTCGCTCATGAGCCAAAACGTGGTGCCAAACATCGCCACGCGTACCGGCGCCTTCGCACTCCACAGATTATTATTGTAGAGAGCCACCGGCTGATACGAACTCCGCGTCGGATCCGGAGACGAGAGGTAGGCATGCGTCACGCAGGCAAAATACTGCTTGTGCATGATCGTATCCACGTCGAAAGATGAAACGATGAGATGATCCGGAGAGATCCCCATTTCCTCGATGATCGGAACGACCTGACGCGCCATCCAGTTGAGATTGCTCCCCTTCCCCTGAATCTCATCCGGCTTTCCGCGCGGGTCCGGATGAAGCGTGACAATGAGTCGCGCGAACCGATGCGCGTACTCGCGTGTGATGATATCCGCGAACCGCAAAAAATTGTCCCGATCGCGCTCCTCTCCGCCAAGACAGATGATGAAACGGTCATTCGGCGTGGTCGTGGCGAGAATCGTATCGAGCGTACCGCGAATAATAGAGATGTCCTCTCTCCACGTCGGGAGCATCACGAGGTGCATGATCTCGTCATACCCCGGCAAGCGCTCTACTTCGCGTTGCCAATCACGCCGGAGCGCGCGCCGATACCGCCACCATGACAAGAGGAGGAACGGGGCATAGTACGAAATGCGAATGAACCAGAAAACATCGAAGACGATAATGAACCCGATCACGATGATCGGATTGGTAAACGAAAGCACCACAGATCCAATGAGCGTTATCCAGACGAGCGCTCCGGGGATGATTTCGTACAAACGGCGTTTCAGGGAAGATTTCATGCTAAGGGGGAAGGCGAGGGAGTTGTGATATTCGGTTCCGCATCGTACGACGGCGCCACGTAAGATTTCGTATGATACAGCCCTTGCACGAGACCGTCTCGGACGAGCTCGAGATCCGCGGATTCCGAACGATCGAGATCAAAGAGCGGAATGCGCAGAATGCGCGCCATCAGGTTTGCGGCCAACACGCCTCCGCGAACCGCAGAGAAAGATCCGGGACCTGAGACAACGCAAATCCCCTTGATATCGGAAAGGCGCTCTCTGGGGACAAACCCGGAAAGCTCCCGAATCAACGAGTACCGGGGAGCGATGACATCATGCACGTGAACCGCCCCGAGGACCGGAATCCGTGCGAGACGCAAACGTCCGCGCTCACTTGAGTCAATAAAGAACCACATACGCATTCAAGGGGATGGGGCGCTAGGCCTTTAGGGGGATTTCGTTCTCTCCATCCCCTAAAAGCACAGACCTGATCCCTTTACTCATTCATCATCGCATCTTCGCATCCTCAAGGCGATCAATGATCACATTCTTTGGAGCCTCGATGATGCTGTAGAGAAACTTGTCCGCCATTTCCTTTCGGTACTGATACTCCGAAAAAGGCATGACCGAATAATTGATCTCCTGGCCCAAAGTCTGCTCCATGGCATTCACGATCTTCTCCAATGCCTGCTTGTCCGCGGTTCCGATCACGAAGAGATCAATCGGCGCATGAGAAATACCCAGAAAAGCGCCCATGAGCGCAACGTATTTCACCTCATCGGAAGATCCGAGCGCGCGATCCAAACGATGCTCCACGAGAAGCTGCGACTTCGTCATGAGCGAGCGAACTTCGGGCAAGAGCGGGAAGGTTACATTCAGGCGATAGTACTTGCGCTTGAGCCCCGGGCGTTTGGCATCAGTCTCAACCTCGGCCGTTTCCACGATGAGCCCGAACGAAACCAGGTTCGCGAGTTCGCGACGAACCGCGTTAATCTGCGTCGAAACGCGGCGCGTCACCTCACGGACAAAAATCGCCTCCGTGGGCTGACGCAAAAAGAGTGAAATCAACTTCACACGCGTCCGTGAACCAAAAAGGTGTTCGAGCATATCCTTGCCTGTATCCTGCCCTGTTCTACCCCTCTTGACAAGAGGGTGATCCATCCACTGATCCGCCTAGCCAAAAAGGGTGGAATCATCTACGATCAATGGGTATTTCCCCTTCCTGGAACTTTACTGGACAGGAAGGCATACCCCCATGAGTCAAGACCCATCCCCTCAAAAAGAGTACGCTTTCCGCATAACGGACGTCGAGCACAGCAATAGCAATGTTGATGAAAATATCGTCGGCATCTTCCGGTTCGAACCGCCCAGCATAACACGGAAAGGACCGACGCTCATCGTGATCGCTGAGATCGAAGGCGTTGGGTACCTGTACGATCGCCTTATTGACGTTGTGAACACCGAAGCGGAACATGCCCGAACACTTTTGACGAACATTGAACAAGAGCCTGTCACGCGCTTCGAAAAGGTCATCCAGAACATCAATACGTCCGTGGCAAACTTCCTCCGCGAAGAAGCCGCGCCGATCAACTGGAATCGGGTGAACCTTTTTGTCATAGAACTCTCCGATGGACATATCTGCCTGGCCGGTATCGGACGGCTCATGAACATGTTCCTGCAAAAGCAGGAGGACGGATCCTATAAGACCTTCGACCTCTTCGGTTCCCTTGATCAGCGCGTGGACACAGATCCGGAAAAAGTCTTCTCGAACATCATTTGTGGCGACTTCGCCCCGGGAGACGTGCTCATGGCCGGATCCAAAAACTTCGAGCGCATCCGGAACGAGTTCCGCCTCCGCGAACGCCTCACCACGCTTCCACCGGTCACGGCCGCACTCGAAATCAAACAAGACCTTGAGCGTCGGGGCACACCGGACGATTTCGTCGCCACGGTCGTCACGCTCCGGGAGATAGATATCCCGAAGCCAACAATGAACACGGACGTCGAACCCCTCAAAGAACGAAGTACGGCATCCATTGAGAAACTCCGCAGAACAGAGGAGGAAACCCTCCGACGCCTCGCGCCGTCCATCGGGCGAAGCACGGAACAGCGACCGCTCCGAGAACCGAATGCTCCTCGCATCGGAGCCATGAACATCGTTCGACGCGCCGTCGAATTCGTCATGGGATTCTTCCGTCGAGGCGAACGTATCCACGACGTCGCGAACATGGCAAGTCTCCGCGGGATGCATGCCGGATTCGGATCATGGTTCACCAAGCGGAGGAAGATCCTCGCGATCGTCGCCATCTGTCTCATCGTCGGCGGCATCATAACGACCATGGTCGTCAAACATCAGCGAAATGTCGCCGCAACCCAAGCGGCATGGAATGCTTCGTATGATGAAATCCGAGTGAACATCGAAAAAATCGAGGGCATGCGTGTGCCCTGCGAGAGCGTGGATATCAAATATTACCGCGACGACCTCACGCTCATGAACGAGTTCCCCATCTGGCGCAAGCCCGACCTCTCCTTTGATGTGACGGGACAAGCCATCATCCTCGTGGACGACGTGCTCTTCACCGGCCGCACCGCGCGCGCGGCGATGGAGGCGGTCATCGCCTGCGGGCGCCCGCGCGCCATCGGCCTTGCGGTGCTGGTCGACCGCGGCCACAGGGAGCTGCCCATCCGCGCGGACTTTGTGGGCAAGAACATCCCCACCGCCCGCAACGAGCTTGTCGAGGTGCAGATACCGCCCTTTGACGAGGCGATGCGTATTTGCCTGATGGAGCTCCATTCATCCGAAATTCATAATGAATCAAACTAAAGAAAAGAGAGGGAAAAGAATTGGAAAACCAAAAGATCGGCTACCTCCCAGATGAAAA
>CAZWYJ010000017.1:0-18492 GCA_964638165.1 uncultured Gammaproteobacteria bacterium
CAAAAAGGGGATATGGATTTGGGGAATCCGAAGGACACGCTTCTCGGTGTGCTCTTGAGCGCCAGAACGAGAGACGCGCAAGTGCTCAAGATTTTCCCGGCGTTCAAGAAGCGGTTTCCGACCTTCGCATCGCTCGCCGCATCAAGTCCGCGCGAAATCGAGACGTCTATTTCCACGATCGGTTTGTACAAATCCAAGGCAAAGGCGATTCATGGCTTGGCGCGGATGATTATGGAGGAATACGGAGGAAACGTCCCGGATCGCATGGAAGATCTCATCCGTTTGCCTGGCGTGGGGAGGAAGACCGCGAATTGCGTCTTGAGTTGCGTGTTCGGACGCGATACGATCTGTGTGGATACGCACGTATTCCGAATCGCGCACCGGCTTGGCTGGAGCAAGGGAAAAACGCCGGAGCGCGTTGAAGCGGATCTTGAACACATCACGCCGATGAAGTGGCGGAGCGCGATCAATCGCTCGTTCGTCCGTTTCGGCCGGGAGATCTGCGTCCCGCGGACGCCAAAATGCTCTATCTGTCCGGTGCGGAAGTCTTGCGTATACGGTACACGTCTTTCAGCATCTTCATGATCGAATCCGACATCATCCTGCGCATCCAGCATGCGCTCTCATCGCCCGCCGGACGATCGTTCGCGGGATTTTGTGCTCGCTGGATCATTTATCTTCTCATTCCGTATGTCCTGATCAGTCGAAAGTTGATCGGTTGGCGTGGCGTTGGCATCGTGGCATGGACCGCGCTCGTGGCATTCGCGCTCTCCACGGGATTGGCGGCATTGGTCGGTCGTGTCCGTCCGTATTTGGCCGGTGTTGGCATTCAGGCGATTGTTCCGCCGAATATTCAGACCGGATCATTCCCGTCGAGTCATACCGCTGTTGCGGTTGGTGTTGCTACGGCGCTTATGGCATTGCATGTCCCGATGGGAGTCGTGGCCGTGATCGCTGCCATTCTTATCGCTTTCGGTCGCATTGCCGCAGGTATGCATTACCCGTCTGATGTTTTGGGCGGGATCGCGATCGGATTGCTTGCGTATGCTATCGTGAGAGCCGTGCAATACGGTCTGCAGAACCTTTAAAAAACGCGATTCGCTTGGGCTTCACTCGGAAATTCGCTCACCGTATTGTCCATACGGCTCGCAAATTTCCTCGCTCCAGCCCGTCGCGACTCATCGTTTTTGAAAGGTTCTTTACAGAATATTTATGCATCATATTCGAAATACGATTATCGCCATCATCGTGCTCGCCTTTGTCTTATGCGGGGGTCTTTTTGTGCAAAAGGCGTGGTTGAGTACGGAACAGGCTGGGACTCCGGTCCGCATCACGATCCCGAAGAATACCACGGCAAAAGAAGTCCGTGCGGAGCTTAAGAGCGTCGGTCTCGTTCGATTCGAATGGGTGTATCGGCTCTACGGCGCCTTTGATCGCACAACGAAGTCTCCGAAAGCCGGTATCTACGAATTTCGTCAGGGCGTCTCTCTGCAGAAGATTGCTCGGACGCTCTATTTCGGGCAGGAACGCACGGAGCTCCCGGTTCGTCTCGTGGAAGGGAAGACGATCGAGGAGAATGGACAAGCTTTGCAGTCGAGCGGTATTGATGCAGGCGCATATCATGCGCTCGTTGGCATGTCTCGAAACGAGAAGCCTTTTGATCGTTCACTCGTGAGCGACTTCCCGTTCCTTGACGGCATTCCGGAAGGCCAGTCCCTCGAAGGATATCTTTTTCCGGATACGTATCGCGTGTGGGAGGACGAATTGCCGGCCGGACTCGTGAGAAAACAATTGGAGACGTTCGCAGAACGCATCATTGAGCCGAATGAGGACGCGCAGCGTGCGAGCGGGATGAGTTGGCATGAGATCATCACGTTGGCATCCGTGGTCGAAGGCGAAGTGCGGACAGGGGAAGATCGAAAAATGGTCGCGGATATCTTTTTGCGACGGATCAAGGTTGGCATGCGCTTGCAGAGCGATGCCACGCTTAATTACGTGATGCCGGAGCGGAATGATCGGCCGAATGCGCGAGATCTCGCGATCGTTTCGCCATACAATACGTATGATCACGATGGACTTCCGCCGGGTCCGGTGAATAATCCGTCGCGCTCCGCCATTGAGGCTGTCCTCCACCCCACGCCTTCGAATTATTTCTATTTTTTGACGGATAAAGAGGGGAAGGTCTATTACGCAAAGACGTATGAGGAGCATTTGGCGAATAAGAGTCGGGTGCTTGGTAATTAAGAAAATCCTCTAAAAGCGTCCGCCGTGGCGGACTTGCGCTTCCCTCGCAAACCCACTCACCGTACCGGTGCGTACGGCTCGTGAGTTTGACTCGGTCCAGCGCGGCGCAACTCATCGCTTTTAGAGGCTTTTTGTTTACTATTTCGGATTTTTTATGATTCATACCCTTTTTTAGTCTGCCACGCTTGACATTTTTTCCAAATTATGGTGTACTGCTCGCATTGTCTCTTCGTGCGAGGGAAGGTTCTTCGCGTGAAAAGCGTGTTCTTTAACCCCCTGAATCATCAGGTAAGGAGACAACATGATGGCGCACAGAGCTCTTGCGTTTGCCTTTTTCGCTTCCACAACGGCGCCCGTTCAGGCGACTTCGCCCACAGAGGCTGATCCTCCGCCGACCTCTGGCATTCGATGCGTCGAGTATGAGGGGTTTCCTCATGCGGAGGAGGCTGGCGCTCCGATCTCGCTGGATGAGCGCATGGCGTTCGTTCGGCAACGTGATCGCTTGGCGATTGCGCTCGAGCTGGCACTGAAGACCTGGTTCGGTCGTCTCAAGAGGCCGGCCGACGCGTTCAAGATCGCCCAGTCCTTTTACGAGTCCGGTGATAGTCCGGACGCATCGTTTGCGGAGATGCAGAAGCTTCCGGAATTCCGTCGCTTTCTCGTGACGGAAGGGCTCGAGGCCCTCTCTGAGCTCCGGTCGGATGGCTCGATCCATCTAACGCTTCTAGGAACGTCGGCGTGGACGAGCGTTCATGCGGCCTTCATGTCCGGCAAGGGGATATTCGCCGGAGCTACGGAAAGGCGCGGGTTCACCCCAACCGCGTCGTAGATGATTCAAGGGTTTTGCCGGCATTCGCTTCTCGCGGATGCCGGCGCTCTTGTTTTTTCTCAAAAATGTGGTAGGTTTTTGACTCGGATTTTTCTTTGGATACGTGCGAGGAAATTCGTCCTTTCGGACATTCACAAAACAGGGGAGTTTTCCATGAACGCTTCTTTGGAAAAGAGGGTTGATCGCAGGGGTCCTCATGATCCCGATATTGATTGGATCGTTCCTCATGTCGTCGGCGTTCTCCATTATACGGGGTGCATCCTCATGTATTCCCGTGGTGTGCGGATGAAGTTTCCCACACTGTACGTGGCATTGCGTTCGCGCATGCACATCTGTCAGAGCATTGATGGCGATCGGTTTAGCGGAAGTGATTTGGCGGAACTCTTCGTCAATCGAGGAGCGCTTGCATCATACGTCTCGTGGATTCGCGATCCGGCATTGTTCGGACCCGTCGTGTCAGAGGAAATGACGCAGGCTATCGCGTTCGCGTCGCGCTCCCTCCGGCAGCGCAGAACAAAGGAGCTGGTCGCCGCGCGTGGAGACCTGGACAGGTCGGTGCTGATCGACGATATTCTCGGGCGTCATAATCCCGGGGCAGCCATGATGGCGGGCGGTCGTGCCATTGATCGCATTGATCGGCGTCGGGAGCAATTGCAGAACATGCTCGCGCGCATCGGCTTCGTGAAGTCTCGACTGTACGGGGAGATCTACCGCCATCGAAAGATGTACGAACAACTCGTTGCCGCTTTGGGCGGAAGGAAGATGGTAGCAAATCGTGCCACGCTCATTTCTTCCCGTGCGGGCACGCGAACGAGGGCGCGACTCGAGCGAGCGCTTCGGGAAGCCTGGAAGTTCGAGCGCATGTTCCGACACGTTTACGCGAATCCGTTTCGTCGGAACGCGAGCCATACCGCGGACGACCTTCGGTCGCTCGCAGGGGCGTATCGTGAGATTTTGGGCAATGACCCTCGGGCATGGATGGTTGTCGATGAGTGCGTACAGCGCTTGCGCCAGGGTATCGTGTGGGTCTTTGCACGCCACGAGCTTGAGATGGATGTGCTGTTCCCGCTCTCATTCCTCTTGGCGGACATTTCCGACAGCGGAACCATGGCCAAGAAGGTGATTGGCGGAGCTCATCACGAGCGCGTGGATTGTGAACCGTCGGACACGAACGATCGCATTTTGGAAATCGTCGCTCGCGTCAAGAGTATTCACGCGAGGATTTCCAAGATGCCTCAGGGATCCTTGGGCAATCGCTCTCCGAGCCCTCGCGTTCTCACGTGTCTCGCGGATTGTCTCCGGTATCTCGATCAGCGAGACTTGAAGGCGGCAAAGCGCAGGATTGAAGCCGCGGTTAGCCGATTGTAATTCCCCATCCTTCCTTTTGACTCGGTTCTCGCGACCCGTCGGTAGTATCTCTGCCGACGGGTTTCGCTTTTTTTGTGAAAGATTAGGTGGTATACTTTTTTTATGAGGTGTTCCCGCGCGGGATTCACATTGATTGAGTTGCTTATTGTGGTCGGCATCATCGGCGTGCTTTCGACGTTGGCCATGGTGAACTTTTCATCTTCGCGTGAAAAAGCCCGTATGGCCACGGCATTGGCATACGCTTCGCAGATGAAGCGAGCGGCAACGGATTCAGCCGTTGCGCTTTGGGATATGGACGATTGTATGGGTGGGACGATCATTGATCGTTCCGGTTTGGGAAACGATGGGGCGCTGTCGAATACCACGTGGATCACGGACACGCCGAATGGAATCGGATGCGCTCTGGCATTTAACGGATCCATGAGCTCGTACGTCAGCGCCGGGACGGCGCAGGCATTGAATTTGGCGAATCAGAATTTTTCGGTCTGTGCGTGGATTCGCACGCAGGGGACGAATTTTATGGACATTTTTTCCAACAGGCCCGCAACGAACGGTGGATTTGAGTTTGCGGTGTATGCGAATCACTTGCGCTCGCAGGTGTGGTATGGCGGTAGTACGAATTTGCTCGAAGGAACGACGGTCGTTAATGATGGAAAGTGGCACTACGTATGCCAGATCGTTGATACGACAAAGACATCACTAAGCATTGACGGCCGTATTGACGCGAGCGCGAATCTCGCCGGGACCAAAGTCAAGGCCGCGAGCAGTGCTCCGTATATCGGATCGCGAAACGGCACGGCGCAATTTTTTACCGGATCCATTGACGATGTTTCGGTCTACGCGATGGCATTAACCATGGTCTCCGCCGACAAAGAGCTTGCGCAGGCGCAGTGAAGCCTCGATCGTCGTCAATTTTTTTTGATCGTACGGTGGGGAGGGTTCCTTCCTTTTTTATGAGAGGGATTTTTTATCTGTTACCGCATGAGGGTCGCGGTGTTTCGTGACGGGCACGTCCTGTGTCGCGTGTGGGCGTGAGGGGGTCGTGAAGGTGTCGGCATCCTCTCTCGACGATGTCCGTCTTCCGCGATAGGCTTAGGCGCATGACGAAAACTTTCGTTCTCCACGGTGCGACGGGTGGCGAAACCGTGCCGATTGACTACGCGTCCGCCCTGAATGACGAGCAGCGCAATGCGGTTCTGAACGGCGATGGCGTTTGTCTTGTGCTCGCCGGAGCCGGTTCTGGAAAAACGCGAACGATCACGTATCGCGTCGCGCACCTCTTGGAGCGCGGAGTGGCGCCGGAACGCATCCTCCTCCTCACGTTTACGAATAAGGCGGCGCGCGAAATGCGCGAACGCATTGAGCAACTCCTGGGCGCATCCGTCGAATCCCTCTGGAGCGGGACATTTCACTCTATTGCCCATCGGTGCTTGCGGATGTATGGGAGTCGCATGGGCATTAACCCGTCTTTTTCCATTCTGGATAGCGATGATGCCAAGAGCACCATGAAGCTCGCGATTAAAGATGCCGGGCAAGATGGATCGGCAAAACGGTTTCCTTCTCCGTCGGTCTGTCTGGATATTGTGTCGTACGGCCGGAATACCTGCAAACCGACATCGGAGGTGCTTGAACTTCGATACCCACATTTCGTCGAGCTCGCTTCATCCATCGAAGATGTCGCTGGGCGGTATGCGGATCGGAAGCGCGCATCGAATGCCATGGACTTCGATGATCTTTTGGCCGGACTTTTGAGTCTCGCGGAACATCCGGATATCGGACGATCGATTTCCGAGCGTTTTCAGCACGTGCTCGTTGACGAGTATCAGGACACGAATGCCATTCAGGCACGCATCGTTCAGGCACTTGCTCGCGAGCACGGTCAGCTCTTCGTGGTCGGCGATGATGCGCAGTCTATCTATGCTTTCCGTGGCGCGGATGTGCGTAATATCCTCGATCTCCCGTCCATCTATCCGAAGGCAAAGGTCTTCACGCTCGTGACGAATTACCGGTCAACGCCCCAGATTCTCGATCTCGCGAATGAGAGCCTGCGCCACAATGAGGATCAGTTCCATAAAGACTTGGTGGCACTGCGTACGGCCGGAGAAAGGCCGTCGCTCATTCCCGCGTCGTCCGCTCGTCAGGAGGCCCAGTACATCGCGGAACAGATTCTGACGCTCCGTCGTCAGGGCGCAAAGCTCGGTTCGATCGCGGTGTTGTTTCGCGCCACGAGCCACTCGCAACAGCTGGAAATGGAGCTTTTGAAGCGAGATCTCTCGTATGAGTATCGGGGAGGCCTGAAGCTCTTCGAGCGTGCGCACGTCAAAGATGTGCTCGCTTTTTTGCGCGTCATTCACAATCCGAAACACGAGCAGGCGTGGATGCGCCTCCTCTCCATGCAGGAAGGCATCGGCGTGACGGGAGCGGAACGGATTGCGGCGGAGATCGTGGCGAGAGATGTCCCGGTGGATGCGATTCTGCAGACACCGCCCGCATCACTGCGTCCGAAAACGCGCGCGGGCTGGGATCAGTTGTCCGTTGTTCTTCAGGCTGCGCTTCGTGAAGGGGATGCGCCCGCGCACGGCATTCGTGCGGTTGCGAACTCCCCGTATCAGCAGTACCTGGAGCGAGAGTATCCGAATTGGCGCGATCGTCTGGAAGATATTGAGCAGTTCGCTTCGTTCTCCGAGCAGTACCGGGATCTCGAAACATTTTTGGGAACGATCACCCTCTACGACGACACCATGGCGGTTCGGGATCGCGATGCCTCCTATCAGGAAGAGCGTCTCGTGCTCTCGACTGTTCATCAGGCAAAGGGACTGGAGTGGGATACGGTTTTCGTGATCCATCTGGCGGACGGATCATTTCCGAATCGGCGCGCGCTCGCGGAAGAAGGGGGGTTGGAAGAAGAACGGCGTCTCTTCTACGTGGCCGTGACGCGTGCGCGCATTCAGCTTTTCCTCTCATACCCACTCACGGTGGGCGGTGGGGAATCTCTCATGTTCAATCGCGCATCGCCCTTCATTGACGAGATCGCCCCGCGCCTCTTGGAGCGCGTGGAGCTCATGTCTCCGCGCGGTGGCTTCGGCGCACCCTCTTCGTCTGGCGCCGGCCGATCATGGAGCTGGGATGGAGATTTTTCTGATGGCGAAGACGTCATCAGTATTGATGACGATGGCAACCGTCGGCGCACATCCGGCTCGCCGCCGGTCTCGAAGACCGTGTGGAAGAAAAAGTCGTAGTTCGTAGACCGTATTTCGTATTTCGGATCGCTTCCCGTCGTTCGTTTAGCATGCATAACTTGCGCAAGTACCCGAAATACGAACTACGAAATGCGAGCCCCGTATTCCCCTTGTCTTTTTGATGAAAAACTGCTACGTTCACGATGATTATGCGCATTGCTCGCGTCTGTTCTCCCGGACATCCGGATCGAGCCTGTGATCTTATCGCGGAGTCGGTTGTGGATGAATATTTGCGCCGGGATCCCCTGAGCGTTTTACGGATCCACGTGTCCGGAGGGCGGGGGTCTTTGTTCGTTTCCGGCGTCGCCTCTTCGAAGGCGGATTTTGATGTTGGGGCGATCGTCTCGCGGACCGCGGCATCGCTCGGCGTGCGTCACCGCATTGACCCCTTTATTTCCATTGAACCGATTCCAGGCTCATTCCTTCTCGATGCCACGCGGACGAATTATCCCATCAGCGTGATCGGATACGCCACGCGCGAAACGGAGAATCGCATTCCCGCGCCCGTACATCTTGCGCGCAAAATCGCGAAGCGTCTCGAAGAGCTTCGTCAGTACGATGCGGAGTGGTTTTGGCTGGAGTCGTCTTTTGACGTGACGATTGCGGAGCGCGCGAATGGCGCGCATGAGATATTCGTGAATTGCGTGCATGGTGAGGTTGAACTGGGCGATGCACGCACGCGCATCAGTGATGTGATTCGTGCCATTGATGAAAATCTTCGCATTCGCGTGAATGAATTTGGGCCCATCCGTTCCGGCGGATTAGATTTTGATATTGGCTCTTCCGCCATTCCCGAGAGCCCGTACGGGAGCGCTGTTCCCGTTTCGACGTCACCAATCGGTTGCGATCCTTCACATCCGCGAAAGTTCGGCGCGTGGCTTGCGCGCGGTCTTGCGCGTCGTGCGCTCGAGCGCGGGGAGGCAAAGGCCGTGATGGTTCATGCGACGTACTTCCCGGGGGACGTCGCTCCCACGCACTTTCGGATTCGTGATGAGCGCGGACGCGATCTTGCGCAGGATGGGGATGCGGAGACGATGTCATACGCGTACCTCTCGGAGAGTTTACGCCCGGGTCTTTCCACGAATGCCGCGCATTGGGGGTATGCCGGAGAGGTAGAATTGCCGTGGGAGGGCGCGTAGGGGCTATGCCGGTGGCGTGCCCGCACACACCGGCAGACCCGTACGTGGCACACGTGGGCACGCCACCGGCCTGGCCCCTACGCGCATCTTTTCCGCTATGCTACGCTTGATCATGCTATGAAACGATCCACCTTTTTTCTCACGGCGATCGGAGCGACAGCGATGCTCATTGGCGCCGGATGCAGTTCGCGGGATTTTACCGGCGGACTTCAAAACTCAGAACTTCCAAACGAACCACCTAAACCCGCTCAAGCTATGCCCATCGAACCCAAGTACGTTTTCCCGGGCGTTCTGCCCAAAGAACAGACGGATAAGCGCGTCCGTATTCAAACGCCAAAAGGAGATATCGTGATCGAGATTCTTCCTGATGAGGGCCCAAATGCGGCCTCGAATTTCGTCTATTTGGTCGAAAAAGGATTTTACGACGGACTCATCTTTCATCGTTATGAACCGAATTTTGTGATTCAGGGTGGCGATCCGGATGGGATTGGCACAGGGGGTCCGGGATATAGCTTCCAGGATGATCCTGTGAACTCGGATTACGATCGTGGTGTCGTTGCCATGGCAAATGCCGGACCGAATACGAATGGATCACAGTTCTTCATCATGTTGGATTCCGTTCCACTCCCACCGATGTACTCGATTTTCGGACGCGTGGTTGAGGGATTGGACGTCGTTGATCAGATTCGTGTTGGCGATGTGATGACGGCTGTGAAAATTGAATCGAAGCCGTAGCCAAAAAGGTCCGTAGGTCCGTACGCTTGTGTATCCGTAGCAAGGAGGCATTTCGACATACGGACGACCCATGGATCCCTTGCAAAAACCTCGGGACAAGTTCTCAGACCTATAGACTTATTCATGAAGCGTCGCATTTTTTTCATCGGAGGTCTTCTCGCCTGTATCATCGGTATCGGTGTTTTTTTGGCATACCAATATCGGACCGCGTTTCGGGACTGGATGTACGAAGCACGGAAACCGGCATTGCCGGTTGCGGAACCGTATGTGCCCGCATCGCCACGCGCCGGGGATACTATTCCCGCGGTGGCTTCTTCCACGGACGCGCTGGACCGCGTTGCGCAGAAATTGCTCGATGTTCCTTTTACGAGCCAGGCGCCTCATGCGAATTGGGATGATCCGTATCAGGAGGCGTGCGAAGAGGCCTCGGTTATTATGGTCGCAGCATACTATCGCGGAGAGCGTGGCGCGATTGATCCTGATGAAGCGGATCGTCGTCTTCTGGCGCTGATCAAGACCGAGGAGTCCACATACGGATACGGGCAAGACATTACCGCTCAGCAGACCGCGGAGTTGATTAATGGGGAATTCTCGGATTTGCACGCAAGGGTTTTTGCGATCCGATCGGCTGAGGATATCATTTCCTCTATCGCGAACGGCGTACCGGTGATCGTTCCTGCGGATGGTAAGACGCTTCCGAATCCGAATTTTCGCAATGGAGGACCGAGATATCATATGCTCGTCGTGATCGGATACACGGAGACGCACTTCATCACGAATGATCCGGGGACGAGGTTGGGGAAGGAATTTTTGTACGCGCAGGAAGACCTTCTCTCCTCGATCCATGACTGGAATGACGGTGATGTGCCACGTGGGGCAAGGGTGGGGATTGCCGTGGGGAAGGTAGGTAGTAGGTAGTAGGTAGTAGGTAGGGGCGTCCCGATGGACATCGGGACGCCCGTACGTGGTAAGTGGAAATTTGACAACACCTTTTTCGACCCCGACAGTCCTACGGACCTACGGACCTACGGACCCGCATATTGCCTGAAACCTCCTTTCCGGCGTATCATGCCTCTATGAAGCCTCTCCGAATCATTTTCGTCCTGTGCTTGCTGGCGTCTTTCGGGGCCGGTTGTTTGCGTATCGGCGGATCGGCTAAGCCCGAAGCGAAGAATCCGCAAGGGGCCGTTGAATCGCTCCCATTCAATTCATTTAATGAAACGAACGCGACTGCTTCAGCGGGCACTCCTCAGGACGGCGAGATATTGCCGGAGGCATCTCAGGACGCGGAACCGAAACAGGGTGAGCGTATGAGCGCTTCCAAGAACGTGGTTGTTTCGAGTCCGGCCGAGGGGCAGACGCTCGGAAATCCGTTCATCATCCTTGGCCGCGCTCGCGCATTCGAGAATGTGGCGAATTGGCGCGTACGTGATGATCGCAATACTGTGCTCGCGGAAGGATATTTTATGACGGACGCTCAGGAGATGGGGCTCTACGGTGCATTCCGTATCCGGGCATTTTTTAATGTGTTGCCGGAAACGAACAGGGGGCGCGTGGAAGTCTTCACGCTCTCGCCTCGGGACGGTTCGGAGCAGGATATGGTTTCCATTCCCGTTTCTTTTGAAGAGAAGCGCTTGGCGCTCAAGGTATTCTATTCGAATCTTGAGAAGGATCCGAATATGATGCAGTGCGATAAGACGTATGCCGTGACGCGTCGCGTGGTGTATACGCAGAATACGGCTGAGGCGGCACTTCTGGAGCTCTTGAAACAGCCGACCACGCAGGAACGCGTTCAAGGATCGCGCACATCCATTATTCCGGGGGTGATGTTGCGATCCGTGTCCGTGGATGCGGAAGGCGTGGCGATTGTGGATTTTTCGCGCGATATCGTGTTGGGCTTGGGAGGGTCATGTAATGTTCAGGCGCTCCAATCTCAAATTCGTGAAACGCTCTTACAATTCCCTTCCATCAAGGCCGTGAAGATTTATATTGAAGGTCAAGATGGCGAAGAACAGATCCAGCCATGAACCTCGTCCTCCTCAGCGGGTGCGCCGGACTCGTCGCATCCATTCTCATTCTTACTCTCTCGCATCTCGCGTCATGGTTTGGCGTGGAGATGTCGTTTGATCCAGACCGCGCTCGTTTTTTCGGCATGCGCCTTTCCAAGCGAGAGTCGCATACGGCAGGCGTCATCGTTCACGTTCTCCTATATGCCGCACTCGGTATGATCTTTGGCGCGTTCGTGATGAACGACGTGTTCGCATTTCGCTTCTGGCCACTGGCAATCTACGCGTTCGTGGTAACGATTTTTTTGGGAGGCGTAATCGCTCCGCTTGAAGGACATGGCCCGTTCGGATGGAAGGAGGATCATTGGTTCGGTGCGGATTTGTTGCTTATGAATATCGCGTGGGTCTCGCTTTTCGCCCTTATCATGTCTGTTCTCTGACGCCCTTTCAAAAAGGCGACTCACTCGCGCTTCCCTCGTGAATTTGTTCACCGTACCGGTGCGTACGGCTCACAAATTCGCTCAGTCCAACGCTTCGTGATTCATCCTTTTTGAAAAGGGCGTTGTACCGTCTTGAGTATTTTTGTTGAAATATTTTCTCATGTCTCGAAATTTTTTCCCCTCCCTTCTCCCACGCAAAGATTTTAAATTACCCCATGGTTCGTGGAGGTTTTTGTCTGTGATTATTTTAGCTTCGGTTGTTCTCGGTATTCTGATTGGGGGAGCGTGCGTTTGGTTCACTGCATCGGATGTCTCTCTTTCGGCCGTCGCTCGTTCGTATTTGTTCTCCGAAGGCGAATCCGCACCAACGGGGACGACTTTGGTACTGAAGGACGAGCTTCCGGAACGTTTTGACGGCGCTTTTAGCGCAAAACCGGAGTGGAATGTGGAGCGAGGGGCGCGCATGCTCATGGTTCCGCATCATCTGGTCGCTGCGCGCGAGATCGCCGGACTTTTTTCCGCTATTCCCGATTCGCCGTCTACCGTTTACCTTCTCGTCCCGGATCATTTTCAGCGCGGACGCCGGGTGATCACGCTCCTCGGGTCAGACGTGGTTGTGAATGGATTTCGTATCTCGCGCGACCGTCGCGCATCCCAAGATCTCCTCGCGAATCTTGAAAGCATCGCTTCCGTTGACGATCGTGTGATTCAGGAGGAGATTGCGGTGAATGCACTTGCGCCGTACGTCGCGCGCGCGTTCCCATCTTCGAAGATCGTGCTGTTGGCGTATCGTATCTGCGATGAATCTCGTGCGCAGTCATGTTTGGATGCCCGCGAACCGCTCGCTTCCGCTCTCGTATCCGCCCTGACGCGCGATCCGAAGGCGCTCCTGGTCGCCTCGGTGGACTTCTCTCACTATCTCCCTGCGTTTGCGGCGGATTTTCATGATGAGCTCGCGGAAGATGTGCTGGCTCACCTCGCGGATTTGGAAGCGGATCGTGTTGAGCTTGACAGTCCGGACATTCTCGCTGTTTCGCTTCAGATCGCGCGTCAGATGGGTTTGGGGAATGTGACGATGCACGCGCATACGAACTCGTTGCGCATTCTTCAGGCGAAGATTACGCAGGATTCCACGAGCCACTTCTTCGCCTCTTTTGCACCGGGGCGGATTTCATCTCAAGAAAAGACGACGTTGCTTTTCGTTGGCGACATGATGTTCGATCGCGAGGTGCGCAATCGCATGGCAAGGTCGAACGTGGAGTCTTATCCGTTCGACGGCATTCTGGGAGAGGAGGGGCGTTTTCTGCGCGGGCAGGATATTGTGATCGGCAATCTCGAAGGACCGGTATCGCCGGAACACCGTCCTCCGGTCAAGGAGAATGATTTTGCTTTTGATCCGGCTGTCGCGGGACTATTGAAGCGCGTTGGTTTTACGGCCGTGAGTCAGGCGAATAATCATGCGCTCGACCAAGGGCGCGACGTCGCGTCGTCATCTCGCGCGATCCTGGCTTCGAACGATGTTATGGCGATCGGCGATCACGTCCATGATACGACGGATGAGGCACTGCGTGTCTTTGACGCTCGGGGGCGGAAGGTGGCGATCCTCGCCTTCAATGTGACGGATAATCCATTGGATCGTGATCAGGCCAAGGAGGCGATTAGCGGAGCGAAGGAGGCATCTGATGCGGTCGTCGTGTTCATGCATTGGGGGAATGAGTATCAAGCCACGCCTTCGTCCGCGCAAACGGAGCTCGCGCACTGGCTCGTTGATCAGGGCGCGGATGCGGTGATCGGCGCGCATCCTCATTGGATGCAGAGTGTCGAATCGTACCGTGGGAGGCCCATTGCGTACTCGCTCGGAAATTTTATTTTTGATCAGGACTGGTCGGTTGAAACGCGATACGGTCTTGCAGTCGGGCTCGTTCTCGAATCCGAACGCTCCGCCCTTCATCTTTTTCCCATCAGCATCATGAAGAGTCGTCCCGTGCTCTTAACCGGCGAGGAACGTCAGAAGCGTTTGGATCGTCTCGCGGAAATTTCCGACAGAGCGATCGCGGAAGCTATTCGTTCCGGGGTTGTACACATGAAAGAGGAGTAGACCCGTACCGTTTTTTTCCGAAAAGGTGTATCATCTCATGCATACGATGTTCATTATGAAAGTTCCATTCCTTAAAAAGAAGAAGAAGCCGGCCTCGCCATTTGATTCGAAGTGGTTCGTCTCGCTCCTTCTTATCATCGGCATCCTCATTGGGATTTCGATCGTGTGGGTGACCTACTTCTCGTGGGATTCACTGTCGAAGTCTTTCCCAAGACCGTGCACGCCTGTTGCTGGTTTGTATCAGGGTCGGTAATTTTGACATAACGGGAGGGGTAGCTTTCCGCACGGCGGATAGCTACCTTTTGTCGTAGCTTCTTATGGATTTTTGCCTTTCCGAAGAGAATGGTAGATAGTGGGTAGTAGATAGTAGGTAGAAAATTTCCCACCTACCACCTACCACCTACCACCTACCACCTACCACCTACTACCTACCTCCTCATGCGCGTTCTCTCCGTTTCCCAATTCCTCGACCTCGTGAACGAAACGCTCAAGGCGCTTTCGGAGTACGAGGTGTTTGGCGTGGAGGGGGAGGTGAGCGGGTATCGGTTGAGTCAGGGGCAGTGGGTAAATTTTGATCTCAAGGACGGGGAATCGCTCGTGAACGTGTTCATGCCGATTTGGAAGCTCAAGGTTCCTCTCGAGGATGGCTTGAAAGTTCGGGTAACGGGAGCGGCTCGCGTCTATCCGAAGTATGGCAAGTTTTCGCTCTCGGCGGAGAGCGTCGAGCTGATCGGCGAGGGAGCCTTGCGGAAGGCGCTCGCGGCATTGCGTGCCCGCTTGGATGCCGAGGGACTTTTTGATCCGTCACGTAAGCGCGCGATTCCGCGCATTCCCCATCGCATCGCTCTCCTCGCGAGTCGAGACAGCGCCGCCTACGGGGATTTTTGTCGGATTACGCGCGAACGGTGGCCCCTATTGGAAATTGATCTCTATCACGTTCTCGTGCAAGGCGAGAAATCTCCTCAAGACATCCTTTCGGCACTGAAGGCGGCGCAAAGCCACGCGAAGGATCGTGGGTATGACGCCATCGTTATTACGCGCGGAGGAGGTTCTTTTGAAGAGATGATGGCATTTAATGACGAGTCGCTCGTGCGGGGCATTTACGCTTCGACCGTGCCCACGATCGTCGCCGTTGGGCATGAGCGCGATCTGTCTTTGGCTGAGGAGGCGGCGGATATCCGCGGATCAACGCCCACGGATGCGGCGCGCCGTCTTGTTCCGGATCAGCACGATATCGAGTATGAGATTGCCGCCATGATCGGACGCGCCACAGAGTCTCTCGAGCGCGATGTTCGGGCAAAACGGGTCTTGATGGATCGTGTGTTCCACGTGAGCGCTCGCTGGATTGAACGGTATACGAACGCGATCGAACGGCACGCGTCCGTGATCGCTGACGGGATGAATCAGGCCATGCGTTCGCATGAGGAGCGTCTGGTTGGCATGACGCGTCTCTTCAAGTCGCTTGATCCGAAGGCTGTTCTCCGTCGGGGCTATGCCGTTGTCCGGGCTCAGAACGGTGATGTCATCGCGGATGTGGAGCGTCTCTCCCGCGGGCAACCGGTCGAATTGCAGTTCAGGGATGGTATTGCCGGAGCGAGCATCCAGGTCATCCGGAAGACGTAGACGCGCGCGGTCATCTGTGAGATTATTTTATCGGAAGTCGGAAGTCGGAAGTCGGAAGTCGGAAGTCGGAAGTCGGAAGTCGGAAGTCGGTTTTTTGCCTCTCCATTACACTATGCCCAAGAAAACAGGGAATTTTTCATCCGCGTTCAAGGAGCTCGAAGAGCTTGCCTCGTGGTTTGAGCACGAGCAGCCGGATCTGGACAAGGGGCTACAAAAATTCGAGCGCGCCATGGAGCTCGCGTCCCAGTGCCGCGAACAGCTCTCAAAGGCCGAGCAGAAGATTCAAGAAATTAAAGAACGATTTAAGGAGAAGGTTGATTAGTCGATGAGATGATTGGTTCCCGCCGAAGGCGGACAGGGATTAAAATTTTCCAATTCAACTATTTACTAATCAACTAATCAACCAATTCCCTATGAAAATCCTCCTTCGTTGGCTCATCAATTCGGCGGCGATTTTTGCCGTCCCGTACATCGTTCCGGGCGTTCACGTTCTCGATCTTTACACGGCGATCATGGCCGCGTTTGTGATCGGCCTGATTAATATGATCATCCGTCCGATCCTCATGATTCTGACGCTTCCGATTACGATCCTTACGCTCGGGCTTTCCACACTCCTGATCAATGCGCTCCTGTTCTGGTTCGTCTCGACATTCGTCAAAGGTTTCTACGTTGATGGGTTCGTTCCCGCGCTCCTCGGATCTCTGGCGTTCTGGGCGATCTCGTGGATCGGGAATGCGATCGCGGGAACGAAAAAATAGTTGATTGGTAAGTGGTTGATTGGTTGATTGGGAAGCGCATTTTCTAATCAACCATGTACTAATCAACCAATCAACATTTTATGAATTTTTCTCCAAAAGATCCCATCGTTCTCTCTGTCGGCGGTTCGCTCGTGGTACCAAAGCAGGGGATTGATATCGCGTACCTCAAGGCATTGCGAGCATTCATCGTGAAGCAGACGAAGCGCGGGTATCGTTTTATCATCGTCGTCGGCGGAGGGAGGACGGCGCGACAGTATCAGGAGGCGGCGAATGCGCTCGTGCGACTGGCGGATGAGGATGTGGACTGGCTCGGCATCCATGCCACGCGTCTCAACGGGCATCTCTTGCGTTCGATTTTCCGCGACATCGCCCTGCACTACGTGGTCAAAGATCCGACGCGCAAAATTGCGTGGAAGCAGAAGGTTCTTATCGCGGCCGGGTGGAAACCGGGGTGGTCCACGGATTATGTGGCGGTTCGGTTGGCAAAGCGGTACGCGTCCAGACTGGTGATCAATCTTTCGAATATTGACGCCGTGTATGACCGTGATCCGAAAAATGATCCGGATGCCAAGAAGTTTGATTCCATGTCGTGGAAACAGTTTCGGGGCATCGTGGGGCATGAGTGGCATCCGGGCGCGAATCACCCGTTCGATCCGGTTGCCGCGCGTTTCGCGGAGGAGCAGGGGATGACGGTTGTGGTCACGGGAAGGGATTTTTCAAATGTCGATCGTCTCTTGGGAGGGAAGTCGTTTACAGGGACAGTGATTGAGTAGCTGGGGGCTTTTTATAGAGACGGCGCAAGGGGATTGGCGAACAGAGCATCCGTGATTTTTTGAACCGCGCCTCCGATGCTCCCTTCATTTTCTATTTCGATAAAATTGATGCCTGTTTCGCGTGCTTTCGTTTCGTATGCGATCGTCGCTGTGATGCGCGCGTTGATCTTCTCGTTCTCATCACCGCGTTCGCGCATGCGAGTGCGCAAAATATCCTCGCTCGGCGTGCGGATGAGGATAGAGCGGATGGACACTCGCTTCCCGAGCTCTTCGGCGAATGCGTAGAGCCTCGTGAGAACTTCAGGTACAAGGATCATGATAGAGATCGCGTCTTTGTCATCGAGCGCGCATTGAAGGGATTGCTTCGCTGTTCCGTGCCGCGTATCCGCAACCTGCGCGGTCCATAGAAAATCGCCCTGTTCATCCATGCGGTCAAAATCGTCATTCGACAGGTAGAGGTATTCCCCGGGGAGGTCGGAGGGGCGTGCCGCGCGCGTGGTGCAACTGGTCAGGAAATGAGCATTTGGAAGCTCGGTAATAAGCCGTTCCGCGATCGTGGTTTTTCCTGCGCCGGAGGCGCCGGTCAATGTGAGGATCATGCGGATATCGTATCGGCGTTTCATACGGTCGTCGAGTTTATGGCCTATTTTTTGCTATTTTTAGTCATAAAATCGTTCAAGGTAGTAGAGGATGTCAATAAGCATTGACATTTTTTATGATATGTGGTATGTTTACTTGTCATTTATGCGCATTCCCGCGCAAAATGACCACTGCCTGAAAGGGGGCAAGATGCAACTTTCCACAACGAGTAGAACGAGTAGCGGAAACGTTCCTCCGCGTGCCACCTTCGAGGATTTGCTTCGGCGAGTTCTCGATCCCAGTCAGCCCGTGGACTCTTGTCTGCTGGCGAATGGTCTCAACGGGCTCTCTCATGCGAGCGAGCTCTGGACCATGGTCATGGTCGTTTCGAACGGTCGAGCGGCCTTCTCCGCGCGCGATGAGGAGGATGGCTTCAAGGCGTATGCCGAGAAGTCTTTGGATCGCCCTCTTCCCAAGGCAAGCGATCTGACGCCTCTCGTGGCTCACGTGGATCAGCAGGGAGATGATCTCCTCGTGGTGATCCGCGATCCCGAGAGGACGGTTCCTCAGGAACTGGAGGTCGTCCACTGGTCTTCAGAGGGAGTGGAGACATCGGTTTTCACGGCAGATCCCTTCTATGAGGGCGGCGAGATCTTTTCGG
>CAZWYJ010000018.1:0-2562 GCA_964638165.1 uncultured Gammaproteobacteria bacterium
GGCAAGAACTTCTCCTGGACCGACACGGCTGTCTCCTCCATGGGATACAAGCTCGTCTGGTCCAAGAATACGAACCCGACCTATCCGACACGTAATGGCGATGACTTCAATTACTACGGCGAGTCTTCCACGAAGTCCGGCGAAGTCGGTGGTACGGATTCCGGCTCCACCTACTACGTCCGCGTCTGCGAATACCTCGGAGGCACGTGTGGCGCCTACTCCAACCAGGTGAGCTTTGTGGCCCCGATATCAGAAAATACTGAAGACGAAGAAGTGACCTCTTCCAATCACACCATCGTCCTCACGCGCACGAGTGGCAAGAACTTCTCCTGGACCGACACGGCTGTCTCCTCCATGGGATACAAGCTCGTCTGGTCCAAGAATACGAACCCGACCTATCCGACACGTAATGGCGATGACTTCAATTACTACGGTGAGTCTTCCACGAAGTCCGGCGAAGTCGGTGGTACGGATTCCGGTTCCACCTATTACGTCCGCGTCTGCGAATACCTCGGAGGCACGTGTGGCGCGTACTCCAATCAGGTGAGCTTTGTGGCAGAATAATTCAAAGAATGATGTAGAGAGCCCCCGCCACCTTTCCGTGGTGGGGGTTTTGCATTCCGGACCCATTCGTTAAAAATGCCCTAAAACATCTTCTTTTTACCTCTTTGGCATTAGATTTATTGAAATAAGAATATGTAATGAAAAGTAAACTAGACAAAACAGAGAAGAAGGTGAGGGTGATTGTTGCTAAAAAGATTGACAATACTCGCGAACTTCCGTAAGATCTTGGCCACGTATGCTCCATATTCGATTTAGCCGAGTTGGCAAGAAAAAGCAACCAATGTACCGCATGATTGTATGCGAAAAGACCAAGGACCCGTGGGGGGACTATTTGGAGAATTTGGGTACATACAATCCGCGCGTCCAACCGGTTGATGTCCAGTTGAAGAAAGATCGGATTCAGGAATGGATCGCCAAAGGCGCCCAATGCTCGGACACGGTATGGAACCTTCTTCTCGATCAGGGTCTCGTAAAGGGCGAGAAGCGAAAGACGATTGAAATTTCCAAGCGTCGAGCCGAAAAGCTCAATAAGACGCGCGCGGACAAGCAAGCCAAGGATGAGGCCAAGAAGGCAGCAGAGGAAGCCAAGAAGGTTGCAGAAGCCGAAGCCAAGAAGGCCGAAGCAGAAGCTGCCAAGGCCGCCGAGGAGGCCGAATCCTCCTCCGCTGAAGCTACGGAGGACAAGAAGGCTGAAGAGGTTGCTTCAGAGGCTCCAGCCGAATCCTCCTCCGCTGAAGCTACGGAGGGCAAGGAAGTTGCTCCAGAAGCTCCAGCTGCAGAATAAGCGGCAAAGGGATAAGGGAATCAAGCCTTTAGGCCTTTAAGGGAACGCGTTTTCCTTAAAGGCCTAGTAGCCTAACCCTTTTATCCCTTTTTTTGTACCTTCTTCCCAAAATAGGGGGAAAATGCTACGATCGTGTTGGCGATTGACCTTGAGCCAAGATCGACCGTCAAAGATTCCTTAATATACGAAGCGTTTTCGCTATCTATTTGCATCGCTATGGCTGAACTTCAAAAGGATCAGGAGTTCGTAGAGTACATCGTTAAGGCCCTCGTGAATCACTCCGAGGATGTCCGAACCGAACGCACCGTGGATGACCGCGGCGTGCTCATTACGCTCCACATCAATCAGGAAGACATGGGCTACATCATCGGCCGCCAAGGCCAGACCGCCCGTGCTCTCCGCATTCTTCTTAAGACGGTTGGCGCCAAAGAGAATGCCCGGGTCAATCTTAAGATCTACGAGCCGGAAGAACTCCGCCGTGAGCATCATGAACGCAAGGCGTCCGCGCCGCGCCCAGAGCGCGATGACCGCGGGACAACTGCCCCAGAGGTAGGCATGGTGACAGACGAGGATTTGGCAGATCTCGGGATCTAACATTCCATCACGATCGAATCAAAGAATCGCAGGCGGTTGGCTCCCGCCTGCGATTTTAAATAAAACGCTTGAACCATGATTCGCATGATTAAAACGCTTGAACCATGATTTGCATGATTAAAGGATTAGCAGGATTTCTATCAAGGTCGTTTTGAGGCATCATGAAAATCCTTTAATCATGCAAATCATGGTTCAGACATTGTCTTTCCTCCTGATTCCCCGTAAGCTATCCGCATGAAAAAGCCTCTCAAACTGGAAGCGATTTCGATCTTCCCGGAAGCCTTCGACTCCTACATGGGCGCGTCGATTCTTGGGCGTGCGCGCAAGCAGAAACTGATCGACTTCAAGGCGCACAACCTCCGCGATTGGACGCATGATGCGCATCATACCGTGGACGATAAGCCGTTCGGAGGCGGACCCGGCATGGTGATGAAGCCGGAGCCTTTCCATGAGGCGCTCGTGGCGCTTGGCGTTCGGAGGAAGAAAGATGGAATGCCTAAGGGGCGCGGATCGCGGGGCGCAGGGCGCGGAGGGACCCGAGTTATCATGACGGCGGCGAACGGGAAGATGTTCACGCATGCGGACGCGGTGCGTCTCTCGAAGTGCGATCGCGTCATCTT
>CAZWYJ010000018.1:2662-18079 GCA_964638165.1 uncultured Gammaproteobacteria bacterium
CCCGAAGTCTGGCTCGGCATGAATGTCCCGGAGGTTCTGCTCTCGGGCAATCACAAGAAGATCAAAGAGTGGCGCGAGGGGATGAGGGGGCGGGAATAATGATACGATTTACCAATATGGAAAAGCATCCACTCCACATTAAGAGTCCCGAACTCCAGACGTCTCCGGAGGTGAACAAAGCCGTTAAGCGGAAAGAGCGTTTGACGGGTGAAAAAGTTCCCAACGATCCGGCAGAGAGGATCGAAGCGTACATGGATCGCTTGGAGAACGTCTTTTTGCATCCTGACAAAGAAAAACGCGAGCGCAATATCGAAATGCTGCGTCCGAAGATCTACGACGCCCTCATTATCAAACGAGAGGATTTCCCGGAAAGCTATTTTGAACTCCAACAGCGCGTTGCGAGGGAGCGCGGACAAGCCGTTGAAACGATCCCCGACAGCGTCCGCGAACAAATGATGGACGTGGCCATCGAAGATCAGCGCCATTCCCTGGATGCCTGGATTAATTATCTGACCTCGGATGATGCCGTGTATCCGCCATGGTTCAAGTTTTTCGCGTGGAGGAACGTCATCAAACTCTCCCAGTTCGACAAAGAGCGCGGCGAGTTCAAAAAGCGGACGAGCTCCACCGTTGCCCCGTTCCCAGACATCTACCGCGAACCTCTAGCCCAGATTGCGGATATCTACGAGGAAGTCAAACAAGAAAACAAGAGGCTGAAAGAACCCGAAATCAAAGAAGCCTTCGGGAAGAAGTTCCCCCATCTCTACGCCGAGCTCATCACGAAGTCCCTCGCCGCCTCCATGGAGCGGAGCGAGGAGATCAAAGGCCAATGGGTGAAGTACGAGCAGGGAGAAGAGGGAGAAGCTGAAAAACTCTACCAATCCCTTGAAGGCAAAGGGACGGGTTGGTGCACCGCAGGACGTTCCACGGCCGAAACGCAGATCAATTCCGGCGACTTCTACGTCTACTACACAAATGACAAGGACGGCGACCCCACCCAACCCCGCCTCGCCATCCGCATGGATGGGAAAGACAAGATCGGCGAAGTCCGCGGTATTCTTCCGCACCAGAACGTGGAACCCATCTTGCAGGACACGCTCGACACGAAATTGAAAGAATTCGGCGCCGAAGCGGATGTCTACAGGAAGACATCCTCGGACATGAAGGCTCTTACAACCATTGAGAAGAAGGCCACAGAAGAACAGCCTCTCTCAAAAGATGACCTCATCTTCCTCTACGAAGTCCATGCGCCGATCCAGGGCTTTGGCTACGAACGGGATCCCCGCATCGAAGAGCTTCGTTCCAGGCGGAATTCCGAGGAAGACATGCTCACCATTTTCGAATGCGCCAAAGACCAGATTGCTCATGTGCCCTCCGAGATCACAAAAACCACCAAAGCCTACCTGGGCCAGCTCGAACCCGGCATCTTTGATCGTATTCAAAAATACGATATCGAGCACGTTTATACCTCCTTCCCCGAAGGGAGGATCTGCCACGAAACGATCAGCATCGGCGGGAAGACCGCGAAACAGCTTGAGAACGCAATCACCGAAGCCGGCATGCAGATTTCGGACCTCGCCAAGTACATGGTCGAGAGCAAGGACTTTAAAACAAGCAAAACCAAAGAAGACCTTGACCTCATCCGCCTCTCCGTCAAAGACCTCGGGTTTTCTCAAGGCGCGACAACAAGCCAGATATACAAGCGTGCGGAAGAGCTCGGTTTGGAATTGTGCCCAGCAGAAGCGGGCCCCCACTATCGCCTCCAATATACCGACCAGCCCATGGATGAATGGGTAGCTATCGGTATGAAACAAATTGCTGATTTTACCGGCAACCCGTACGTGTTCCGCGTGGAATGCCTTGCTAGTGGCGCGTGGCTGGACGACGACTGGGCGAATCCCGAGGGTGGGTGGGATCCCGAGCTCCGGTTCCTGTTCCGCCTCCGCAAGTCGGAAACTGAGAAACTTGATGTTTGACCATTTGTATCTTTGGTTCTTTGGCCAGCTCCGGCGAATATCCCCAGTACACGCGTCCCGAAGTCTGGCTCGGCATGAAGGTTCCGGAGGTTCTGCTCTCGGGCAATCACAAGAAGATCAAAGAGTGGCGTGAGGGGATGAGGGGGAAGAAATAACAAAACATCTATCAATATCTCTCTATGAAAAACGAAACGTGTACCATCCAAGTCTTCGGTTCCGGATGCCCATCGTGCAAAAGATTGCATGAGCTCACGCAGAAAGCGGTTCAAGAGCTGGGAATGTCCGTCGAGGTCGAATACGTCACGGACGTGCAGAAGTTGATTGAGCTCGGCGTGATGCAGAGCCCGGTTTTAGCCATCAACGGGAAGCCGGTCTTGGCAGGAGGCGTCTCCGATGTCGAAACGATCAAAGAGGTCATCACCCAGTGCAAGGAGGGGGCATCCGGAGAATCGGATCGTGCGTCGGGGTGCTCCTGCGGAAAGGGCTGTTGCTCCTAAACTATGGACATCTTTTATCCGATCCAAATCTTTGCAGACATCGTGACCGCCTGGTTGGGATTGGCAAAAGGGTCGTACCTCGAAAGCGCGATTAATTTTTTTATCTATGACACGATCAAGATCGGCCTGCTCTTGGTTGCTATCAATTACCTCATGGCCATCGTGCGGTACTACTTCCCCATGGAGCGAGCCAGGGATATCCTCACGAAAAAGCGCTGGTTTGGCTTGAACTACCTCATGGCCGCGCTCTTGGGCGTGATCACGCCATTCTGTTCCTGCTCATCCATCCCGCTCTTTATCGGGTTCGTGGGAGCCGGGATTCCGCTCGGCATCGTGTTCGCCTTCCTCATCAGCTCTCCGCTCATTAACGAGTCATCGCTCTACCTGTTCCCGGCCATGTTCGGGATCAAGGTCACGATTCTCTACAATCTCTTCGGCTTAGCGATCGCGATTCTGGGAGGAATGTTGATCCAGCGATTGAAGGTGGAAAAGTACATCATGCCGGAGTTTTTGGAGCTCGCCTCACGCGCAAAGATCCAGCCGATGCCGGGGGCGAAGCGCCCGGGTTTTTCAAAACTCGCGTCTCATTTTTGGAAAGAGGGGATGGGGATCACGAAGAAAATTTTCCCGTATGTTGTGCTCGGTGTCGCACTCGGTGCGGCGATTCACGGCTTTGTTCCGAGTGACGTGGTCAATCGCTACGCATCCGGAACGTCATGGTGGACCGTGCCTTTCGTGGTCGCACTCGGCGCTCCGCTCTACGCGAATTCTGTGAGCGTACTTCCGATCATGGAGGCTATGGTCGGCAAAGGGGTGCCACTTGGCACGGTTTTGGCCTTCATGACCGCGATCGTCACGCTTTCGATTCCGGAGATGCTGATTCTCAAAAAGGTCATGCGCTGGCATCTCCTGGCGATCTTTTTCGGTATTACGACGATCGGGATCATCCTCATGGGCTATCTCTTCAATGCGATGGGGTGAGGGGGAGTTTAAAACGGTTAGAAAAACATAAAGGCACGCCACTGGCGCGCCTTTTGCTTACCTATCTTCCCTTTCTACTTCCACACCCATCCCCAACCCTTCCCTTGAAAGGGAAGGGAGCTTGCTGTGAGAAGTCGTACCTCTTTGAGAGAGTTCCCCTCCCTTTTGCCGAGTGAAGCGAGGCTAAGGGAGGGGTTAGGGGTGGGTGGGGATGAAGGGGTTCCTAGCAAATAGGTTTGGGTGTTCTGGTTCCGCCACGGTATACTTTCTCACAGCATGCCTATCCATTTTCGTTCGCGATGGTCGTGGGTCAGTATCCCCGCAACGCTCCTCGTCGTCGTCCTGATTGTCTGGGTCGTCTTTCTCCGTACGCCCCAGCCGTCGCTCGAGAAGCCACCGCAGGATGCGCCGTACCGTTCATCAACGGTGCCAACGGATGCGCGCGTTGAAGATCTCCTTGCGCGCATGACGCTTGATGAGAAGATCGGTCAGATGGCGCTCGTGGAGAAGAATAGCGTGCATGACGTGAATGATATTGCGAGGTATGGACTCGGCGCGATGTTAAGCGGGATGGGGGCTAAGCCAAAGGTGAATACGCCAAGCGGTTGGCTTGAGATGGTCCTCACGTTCCAGCGTGCAGCGCGATCTTCGCGTCTCGGCATCCCGCTTTTGTACGGAGCCGATGCCATTCACGGCCATAGCAATGTTTTTGGCGCCACCATCTTCCCGCACATGATCGGATTGGGCGCCACGCGCGATGCGGATCTCGTTCAGCGGGTTGCGCGTGCAACAGCGGAAGAGATGGCGGCCACGGGGATCTACTGGTCATACTCCCCGAATCTTGATCTCCCGCAGGACATCCGATGGGGACGAACGTATGAAGCCTTTACGGACGATCCAACGCTCGCGGGCGAACTCGGGGCCGCGTATGTCCGGGGAACGCAAGGGGCATCTTCCTCATCCTCGCCGATCAGCGTCATCGCAACAGCAAAGCACTATATTGGCATTGGAGCGATGACGTGGGGGTCATCGAGCAATAAGAACTTTTTGATTGATCAGGGGAGGACGTCATCAAGTACCGTCGCTTTGCATGAGGAGTACCTCCCGCCGTACAAGGCGGTGATTGATGCGGGCGTGGGATCGGTAATGGTCGGGCTGAATAGCTGGGATGATACATGGGTTTCGTATGACAGGAATCTCATCACGAAGACGCTTAAAAAAGATCTCGGATTCTCGGGTTTTGTGATCTCGGACTGGTACGCCGTGTACGAGCACTCCTTCACGCAGTACGACGGTCTCGTGAAATCGATCAATGCCGGCGTGGACATGGTCATGCTCCCCTTTGATTACAAGGGTTTCCTGATGAATATGCGTCTTGCGGTGAATGTCGGAGATATTTCCGAAGCGCGTATTAATGATGCGGTGCGCAGGATTCTGAAAGCGAAGTTTGCCGCCGGGTTATTTGAACGTCCGCTCGCAGAAGAGTCAGGCATCTCGACGATCGGTTCGAGTGAGCATCGTGCGATTGCGCGTGAAGCGGTTTCAAAGTCGCTCGTGCTCTTAAAGAACGACCGTCATCTCCTCCCGCTCTCTCCACAGGCACCCCATATCCGCGTTGCCGGGAGTGGGGCGGATAATATCGGTCAGCAATCCGGCGCATGGACGGTTGAGTGGCAGGGAATTGATGGGAATTGGCTACCCGGTGGAACATCCATCCTCCAAGGGATCAAGAATGAGGTCTCGTCTTCAACGGTCGTTGAGTATGATCTCGAGGGGAATTTTGATCATGCGTCTCCACGAGCGGAAATCGGCATTGCGATCGTTGGAGAAAAGCCATATGCCGAAGGGTGGGGAGATAATGCGAACCCGTCTTTGACGCAGGAGGATCTTGAGACGATTGACCGTCTTCGCGCATCCTGCGATCGCATTGTCGTGATCATCGTTTCCGGTCGCCCGCTCTTTATCTCGGATGAGCTGAAAGACTGGGATGCGCTCATCGAGGCATGGCTTCCGGGGAGCGAAGGGGGAGGGGTGGCGGATGTCCTATTCGGCAAACAGCCATTCACGGGTACGCTCCCGCTCCCGTGGCCGACGAGCGTGAATCAGCTCCCGATTTCCGCGGATGGAATAACGAGAGATGGCACGAAGGTTCTGTTTCAAAGAGGATTTGGATTAAAAACGGATCGCATAAAGTAGAAGAATACAAAAACAGCGTCCACGAGGGGCGCTGTTTTTTTCGACTCACAGTGCCTTTTCAAACTCTTTGAGAAAATTTGCAATTTCTTCTTCAGTCATGATCTGGATGCCTAACTCGTCTGTGACGGATCGAATGTCTTTTTCAGCCTGTTCTTGCATACTCGAGTCAGGAATCATTTTCTCTATTTCCAGATGATAACCCCATGTTTTTCCATACTTAAGCGCGATTTCGCATCCCTTATAGATATAGTTTATCCGTTGCTGACCTTCTTCGGCGATCGTCGCGCCAAGATCCAGATGATTGAATAATTCCTTCATTGCATCAAAATCTTTTTCTTGAAAATAGACCTCCGTTTCTCTGAATGCCGATCCCTCTCCCAGTCGATTCATCTTTAATGATACCTTTGCATCGTGTTTTGAGATATTGTGCACGATCTTCAGGAGACGGTCATGGAAGATGTAATAAATGCACCGTTTATCGTCCGGTCCAAGACATTCCGCGTGCTCGTCGAGAAACGTTTTGAGTCGTTCATGTTCCCCCTGCGAGAAACGCGCACGAAATTCGACTTCAATCATACGGCGTCTATCTTTGCACGTTGTTTCTTTTTACGCAAAACAGCGCCCTTCGCGGACGCTGTTTTGTTTTCTGACACTGTTGATCTAGCCATTCCGTACAGGTGGCCGCCCGCTGTTTTCCGTGCTTTCTGCCGCGCCCTGCGCCCCGCCTGTCCCCCGAAGTGCTTTTGACGAAGGGGGACGATCCGCGCCCCGTTTCTTTGAGAGGACATACGAGTAGATTACCGGAACAATGGAAACCGACAGGATGACGGACATGAATGAGACGAAGAGAACGATATTTGGCTTCATGGTGAGCGAGATGATGAGGATCGCGATGCCACCGAGCACGAAGAGAATCCCCGCGAGGCGCTGGCTCTTGCGCCAGACTTCCGGATCCGAGAGTGTCCACGGCGTCCGGAGACCCACGAACCAGTTCTGCTCGATTTTCCCCATGTAGTTGCCGATGAGGATGAAGAGCACGCCCATGCCTGCCGAAATGAACGTGGCGACGCGGGAGCTGATCGAAGGGGAGATCCCGGCGAGGAGCGTGACGACGTGGATGTAGGCGAAGAATCCGACGATGCCGATCTGGAGGCGCGTCCACGTGCTTTGGAAATTCGCGTACGATTCGCGTTTCGGATCCATGCGCTGCACGATCGGGAAGAGGAAAGCGATCGCGAGTCCGAGCACGGGCGCGAAGAAGGCGCCGAACGCCTTTGGAGAGAATCCGTCCGCTTCGCCGGAAACGCCCCAGTGCGTCGGGATGATGTCCGGCAGGGCCGAATAGAGCGCGATCGAAAGCAGGAACATGCCGGCCACGATAGCGAGCACGGTTTTTGGCGGATACCACGGGGCGAGTTTTTTCTCGCCGGCGGTTTCGGTGACTGGTTGAGGAGTGAGGGGGTTCATAGGGTTTAGGTTGTCAGATTGTTGATTGGTAAGTGGTTGATTGGTTGATTGGAAATTTCCTAATCAACCATTTACCAATCATCTAATCAACTTATTTTGAAAACAGTTCATAGATCACTGTGGCCGCTTCTTCAAAAACGGAGGTGTTGATCTCATAGAAGATGAATTGCCCCTCACGGCGGCTCCGGACCAGGTTGGCTCGTTTGAGGGCGTCGAGGTGATGGGAGAGGGAAGCCTGGGTCATCTGGAAGTGCTCCTGGAGCTCGGAAACGCTCATTTCCCGCTCTTTGAGGAGCGTGAGGATCTTTCGCCGGCTCCCATCCGCCAGGGCTTTAAATAGTGAGTGTTCCATAGATATATAGACGAATATCTATATATTAGACCAAGGTGGGGAGGGAGTCAAGAGGGGTGGGAGGGCGTCAAGAAGTAGAGAGTGATTGTTTGATTGTTGAATTGTTCAATTGTTTTACACAGCAATCAAGCAATCTAACAATCATCTGTTCGGCTGTTCGTTCTCTCAATATGTCGGTATAATTTCGCCATGAGCCATTTTTTCCAGCGTAGAGGTTTGTTGATGGTCGCTATTGCCGTCGGGTTCTTCTGCGGAGCGTCGAGCGCTGTGGCGGCGCCGTCATACGTTTCTACTCCGGAGATGGCGCGGAAGGCGCAGGTTTCCGTGTGGCGCCCATGGATGGCTTCGCGCACGACGTTTTCAACCTTCGAAGATTCATTCATGCAGGGAGGGTATTTGGCTACCGGGGATGTTGACGGTGATGGCATGGACGAGATCGTGATCGGATCCGGTCCCGGGCGCAAGAACGAAGTTCGTGTCTACGAATCCGACGGCAAGCTCCTGAAGAGCTTCCAGCCGTTCGCATGGAACTATCAGGGTGGCGTACGCGTTGCCGTGGGAGACCTTGATGGGAACGGGAAAGATGAGATCGCCGTAGCCGCGGACTCAGGGCTCGAGCCGATGGTGGCGGTGTTTGACGAGTCCGGTCGCAAGCTGCGGGAAGCGTTGGCATACGGGAAGGATTTTCGCGGGGGCGTGCGCGTGGCGATCGGCGATCTTGATCGTGACGGTAAGCAGGACGTGGTGGTCGCACCCGGTTCGGGAGGCGGTCCGCACATCCGTCTTCTGGATGAGAAGCTGGAGAACAAGGGAATGGATCTCTTCGCTTTTGATGCGAGCATGCGGGATGGCGTATCCATTGCGATCGTAAAGACAACGTGGGGAGACCAACTCATTGCGGGCATCGAGAGCTTGTCGTCTCCGCTCGTGCGCCGATACTCTTTTGATCAGCGCGGTGGGAGATTGGATAAGGAGTTCTACGCCTTTGACCAGGCATCAAGGTCCGGCGTGTCCATTGCCGGCTACGATCTTGACGGGGACGGCTCTGAAGAGATCGTCACGTGGCAGAACGGTGGCACGGTTCCGGAGGTTCGCGTGTTCGATATGTACGGAACTTTGTATAAAAAATATCTCTTGCACGATCCCACGTACCGGGGAAGTCTTTCGATGGCTTCCGTGAGAACGAGCGAACGGGAGCCGGTGAACCTCGCCACGGTTTCCGTGGCCCCGATGACCGTGAACCGGGTGGACGCCGAAAAGTATATTGTCGTGGATATTTCGGAACAGCGACTCTACGCGTATGAGTACGGACGCGAGGTCAAAACTTTTCTCGTGTCAACCGGCGTAACGCGCCATGCCACGCCGATCGTGGAAACGATCGTGTCCGAGAAGATTCCGGTGAAGCGCTATCGCTGGATCTATGCTCCGGGCAGTCCGGATAACTACGATCTCCCAAATGTGAAGTGGAATCTTCGCGTGTACGGGCCGATCTACATTCATGGCGCATACTGGCATAATAATTTCGGGCATCGCATGAGTCACGGATGCATTAATGTGCATTACACGAATGCCGAGTGGGTCTATAATTGGGCGGATGTGGGGACGCTGGTGAGTATTAGAGAATAGTGATATGTCTGAACGAATGTCATCTCTTGGCGGAGAGGTGTATCACGCGTATGAGCGGGAGCCCGATCCTCTTCGATACCCCGGTCATAAAATGGGGGAGCGCGCACAGGAGCTTGGGAGCGCGATCCGTTTGTATTTTCGAGACGCGGTGCATACGGCCTTGAGAGATCCTTCATACACGGATGCGTTTCGTGAACGCGTGCAAGCGGAGGAACTCGATCTTCCGCCAGTCGAAGTTTGTGATACGCCGGAGTCTGTTCGTCGGCACTTAGCGGATTTCGGGTACACGAGATCTGCCGAAAAAGCATTTGATGATGAAGCGCTACTAATTTTGCGCCTACCGGATCCGATGAATCGTCCGTATCAGTGGAAGGCGGTTCCTGATCCTGATCAAGAACAGTGGATGCGCCTCTATCGGCAGACGCTCGATGCGGTCTATGCGGCGGCTGAAGATGCATTTCGGGATAAGGACGCCGAGATTCACCGGCTGAATCCCGTTGGCGTTCATGGATCGGATCAGCATACGGGGTACTACTACCTTTGGCTGATCGCGCCAAAAGGTCGAGATCGGATGGGTATGGAGTATCCAGATGATTACGTGGAGCCGGAGCGAAAATCGTATGCGGAAGATGAGGATATGGAGGATGAAGACGAAGTTCCCGCAAGCGAGGCCGCGTGATATTCCTTGTTGATAACTTGGTCTGGCAGGGCATGGGGAGTGTGATATGCTCAAGCAGTTCCCCTTGCGATAACGTACCCAGAAGTATGAATCATGAGCCGACGAATCAAGATATTCTCGATGTCCTTCAGTCCTTTGCGGGGTCTGTTGATGATCGTTTCGAGAAGATAGACCAGAGATTCGAGAAGATAGACCAGAGATTCGAGAAGATAGACCAAAAATTCGAGAAGATAGACCAGAGATTCGATGGTATTGATAGACATCTCGACAAAGTCGAGTCGGATATTACGACGATCAAAGCCATCATGGTGACAAAGGAATATCTTGACGATAAGATGTTTGATCTCCGAGGAGATCTGGTCTCGCTCGTCCGCAAAGAAGATCGAAAGCTCGCTGCCGTGGTGGATGAGCTCGTGAAACGGGATGTCTTTGACCACGCGACCGCGCATCGCATCTTTGAACTGGAGCCATTCGCAAAATAATCGTTCCGGAGCAATAAAAACACCCCGATGTTCATCGGGGCGTTTTTATTCCTCGCATGAACCCATCAGCATCGTGCAGGTAAAAACCTCGCGGGGTTTTGAGAGACGCGAAGTTTCTACCCGTACGGCTATCTGATAGGTTCGTGTGAAGAGGGGAACCGACGATGTGCAATCGTTGATTCCCCAAGGGTATTATCCGACAACCGGTCGGACGCGGCGTAGTGTTGAAGAGTCTGCGAACTCTTGTTCTAGCGAACCAGGGCGTGCTCCGACCAGAAGGCCACGCTCTTCGCGTACGCCTCCCGGTCGAGCGGGACGCCGGACCCGCCCTCGGCCTTGCCGAGAGCGTTCCTGGTCATCGTCGCCGGCGCCATCGGCGACTCGCAGGGCTGGAGCTCGGCGTTGATGGCCACGATGGCCCACTGGGCCTCGGGCACGTCGCGCTCCGCCTCGGGCTTGTCCGCATCCTCTTCCGCGAGCTGCTCGCGGCTGTAGAGGATCAGGTCGAGGTACTCCGCACGCGGAGCCTCGACCCCCTCGAACCACCGGCCGAGCACCGGGAGCTCCTCCGGCCGGCGAGCCTCGTACCCGGAACGCAGGTGGCGCTCGTTCTCGGCCGTGATCCGCGCCACCCCGGCCTTGGTCGGCGAGGTGTTCGCGAGGAACAGGTGCTTGCAGAACGGCGCGTACCCGTCCTGCAGCGCCACGCCCTCCGCGACCGCGCGGTTGGCGAGCTCGACGAGCACCGCCTCCGTCATGCCGAGCACCTTGGTGCCGGCGAACGAGGAAGAGAAGTGACGGCCCGCGAACTTCGTGATTCCGATGATGGTCATGCTGATCCTCTGTCTTTCGATTCCCTTCTCCTCCATCCGTTTCCTGCAACGCGCAGGGTGTACGAACAGAGGTTCTTCGGTCCTCGATTCATTTCTCCATCATTGAGATGAAGGAACGGATCGAAGAGGGGAGGAGGAGCAAGTGCGCCATCTCCCCATTCGAGTGCAAGTCGTGAGCATCCGGCTCACGCGGTGAGGTTTTACGAAGGCCTCCAACTTCTCGCGTAGGGTGCGACCCGCTCGGTTTTTCGTCACCCGCCTTCGCATGAAGCTATGGCGGGTACATGAGCTGGACGGGTCACTAGCGCCGGTTGAACCGCGCCTTGAGGGCGGCCATGGCGTTGGTGACCTGCTCCGTGGAGGCAGGAGGCGCCTCGGGAGCGGGCTTCGTCGAGGCGACCTTGGCGGGTGGCGGCTCAGTAGCGACAACGTTCTCGCACCACTCACGGGCGAGCTCGATGTCACGACCAGCGGCCCAGTCCAGACCGCGGTGGTCTACTCCCTGGAACTCTCGCTCCAAGGACGCGGTCCTCCGGGCCCGGCCATAGGCCTCGTAGCGCTCGCGATCCAAGATTTCGAGCGCCTTCTTTGCCCCGCGCTTGGCGATGCAGTCCGTAACGAACTGCTCGACCTCGCGCGCCTGCTCGAGCGAGGGAGCATTCCACTCCCGCTCGAGGAGGACGGAGAGGCGCACGCGATCCGCCTCTTCCGCGGCGTGTTCCGCCTCCCACGCGGCCTTGCGGACGCGCGTGCCCTCCTCAAGGGCCTGCTCCGCCTCGGCGAGGAGGGCGGTCGTCTCCTCGGTCCACTTCTGGAGGTCTTCCAGAGTGGACGGGAGACAGGCGTACAGCCTGTCGCCAAGGCGGTTGTGGATCTCCGCCTCCAGTTCGTACCAGTCATTGTGCGACTGGACGACTCGGGCGCGTTCGCGCACCGCCTCCGCCGCTTCGCGTGCGTCCGCGATCTGCTTCTTCCCGATCGCTTCCTCACGGAAGCTCTCGAGCTTCGTAGCCGCCTCGGCGCGCTCGCGAGTCGCCTCCTCGCGGGACTGGTACCACTTTGCCTCGAACCACGGGTCCGAGCCGTAGTACCGGTAGCTTTTCACAGCTACCGTGCCCCACGCGAGCAGCGGGGCGCCGTCCACCACCGAAGTGCCGTACTGACACTCGATGATGTCCGGCATCACGGACTCCGGGTCCGCGGGGTCCGGCAACTGGACGGAGGGGCGATCCGTCCAACTCTCCCAGAGGCTCTTGTTCGCTCTGATTGCGCAGAGCACCTTGAGCTCAGGGATGGCGGATCCGGCGACCGTGTCGTAGTACCCGAATGGCACCACAACCTCAACCAGGCGGCCGCCGGGCAGACGAACACCGTCGTCCGGCAGCTCTCGCCACCGGTGCGCGGAAGCCGTCTCTTGGTCGAGAGTCACGCACGGGGCATAGCCCACGCGGTACTCGACCCGGAGACTCCGCCCGAGAACGGTGATCTCGTCCGGGTTTTCACCCAGGACGAGCTCAACCATCTCGGGGTCGAGCTCCGGGAGCGCGAGGACACGGAGGTCCCCGATCTCCCGAACGCTCCGCGCGCCAGCGAGGATGGCCTTGAGAGCCTCCTCAAGTTGGGAGCGCGACGGCACGGGAAAAACGTTCTCCCCGCACCTAATGTTCATGTCGCGCGCTTTTTGGAGAAGCGCGCGGTTGCTCTTGATCACGGTCTGGATGTCCATGACCGTCCTTTCTGTCCCGATGCTATCAGGACGTTGAAACTTTTCGGGATGCCCAAACACCGTGTTTGGGAATCCGGTTAAAGTCTCTTCCGAACGGATGTGCGGTCCATTCGGAAGAGAACGAGTGTTGAGAAGAATTGTTTATCAAGGAGTCTTCTCATCTCCTGCTTACGATTAGAAGCTCATCATCTGCGCGGTAAGCCACGCGCAGAAGATGTTAGCCGCCTCCGGATGCTCCGGGTCGGCCACGACCTCTTCTCCGATCTTCTGACCGTTGAAGAAGATCTCGGTGGTCGAAACCACGGAGTCCTTCTCAACGTCGAAGCGCGGGGAGAGGCCGGTGCGCCTCTCGACGAGCTGGGGCGCGACCTCGGCGAGAAGCGCCGGGTCCACGCTCGAGGCCATCGAAACCAAGTGCAGGGTCTGCATCCGACCCCGCTTGTTCTTGATCTCAATGTCCTTCGGTAGCCCCACGAGCCACTCGGGGCTACCGCGCACGACGGACTCGCGGGCCAGGTCGCGCGAGACTGGCGTCCCATTCACGTACCCGCCGTACTGGCTGCGGTACAGATGGTCTACCAATCCCGCGACGCAGGCCTTGAGAATGGCCTGCCGCTCTTCGTCCTTTGAGGCGAACCTCTTGGACTCGGAGCGAACCTCGCGTGCGGTCGCGTCCAGGAGCTTCCGGCGGAGTTCGTCCGCACGGAAGAAATCTTTGGTGAAGATGCCCGCCTCTCGGAGGGCCTCCGCCTTGGATTTCCCGGAACCGCCCTTCAGCGCTTTCCCCGCGTTAAAAACGTCCAGGGTTGCGAGAAGGTCGGACTTGGTCTCCTGGGTGAGGGAACGCCACTCGGCGGTTCGCCCGCGGATGTCCCCGGCCTCGAGACAGGCGGCGATGGTCGCCACCTGCTCGACTACGCCGAGTCGCTCGGCTTCGATGAGCATGCGAGCGAACTCGCAGCTCACCGAGAAGCGCGCCATGCGGCGGCCAATCTTCGTGACGTTTCCGTCACGCGTCATGGCGCCGAGGGCGATGAGCGCCCGGCGAGCCTCGGACAGGGTCTCTCTGTTCGGCTGATGGAAGAAGTCCAGCGCCGTAGCGTCGAACCCCTGTACCGCCAGTCGCAAGACCATCTGGTCGAGGCGCGACCGGAGAACCTCGGCCGTGGGGAAGGCCGGGCGTTCCGCCATGCCCGTTTCCGAGGCTAGGACGTACACGCCCGCCTTGGTCCGCCCGGCGCGGCCCGCGCGTTGCTCGCAGTCGGCCCGCGAAATGGGCTTGAGGTAGAGTCCCTCAATCCCATCCGCCAGCTCAACTCGCCGCTCTTCTCCGGAATCAACGATGCCGTCAATGTCGGCGATCGTGACGCTGGTCTGCGCCACGTTCGTCGACACGACCACCTTCGTCTTTCCGGCCGGAGGCGGAGCGAAGCAGCGCTGCTGCTCGCCCGGCTCAAGCTCGCCGTGGAGGGGCAGAACAACAGCCCCTTCTCCCAGCCGAGATTGCAGCGCGGAAACGGTCTCCGCGATCTGCTTCTTCCCGGGCTGGAAGACGAGCACGTTGCGCCCGGCTTTCGCCATGGCAACGGTCTCGTCCACGAGGGCGCGAGTCGAAGCGACGCGGCGTTCCACGGGGAACAAGCGGCCGGGGACCGAAATCACCGGCGCGTTCCCGTAGAACGTGGCGAGTCGCTCCGCGTCGAGCGTCGCACTCATGAGCACGACCTTGAGATCGTCCCCCTGGGCGAGTCGCGACTTCGCCCATGCCACGAGGACCTCAATGTTGAGGTTCCACTCGTGGACCTCGTCCAGGACGAGAACAGTCTTGCGACCCGTCCCGCCCTGTCCCGCGAGCTCACGGACGAGCTGCAACCCGTCCGTGACAAAGAGGATCTCCGTTGCAGCCGAGTCCGAACGCTCTTCGGCCGTTCGGAAGCCGACCCGGTCGCCCAGCCGGGTGCTCATCTCTTGTGCCACGCGCTGGGCGAGCGCGCGGGCCGCGAGGCGGCGGGGCTGGGTGACGACCACCCGGTACCCCGCGTGCGCGAGCATCTGCGGGACCTGGGTGGATTTCCCGGCCCCGGTCTCGGCGGTGATAATCGTCACCGCCGAGTTAGCAACGGTTCCGAGGATTTGGTCCTCGAAACCGCAAACAGGAAGTCTCTCCATCTTCTCTCCTCGAGCCAGGGGCGTCTTTCGACAATACCCACCCTGCCTGTCCGCCGAAGCGAACAGCCACCGCGAAGGCGGGCTCGGCCAGCTTTTCAGGGCTGACTTCCTTTCGTCCTTCGATAAGCTCGGGACTACGGGCATGCGAGCAGGGTTGCTCGAAATGCGCATCGCTGTGTCGCTGCGATGCCTCGCGTCTCTCCTCAATAAGAGAAAAGCCAAGACGAGGTTCATCTTGGCATTTCCGTTATTCAGTTTCCTCGCATGAACCCATCAGCATCGCCATGGTGGCTTAGACCCCGCGGGGTTTTGAGAGACGCGAGGTCTCCGCCCCCCATGGGTGAGCTGATGGATTCGTGTGAGGAGGGGAACCGGCGATGTGCGTTGCCGGTTCCCCGAGTTTTTTACGTCGCGCTCTTAGCGAGCGCGACGG
>CAZWYJ010000019.1:0-5437 GCA_964638165.1 uncultured Gammaproteobacteria bacterium
TCGAACCTTGTGAGTCCACTGGTCAAACCAGTGGATTACCGACTGAGCATGTATTCAGGAGGCGGTTAAACAGGGCTGGAGCGTTCTGATGGCCTACAACCAAGGCAGGATGGATGCCGTTCGTGGTAGCGAAGAAGTCTAGCATTACAAAAATGATCGCCAATCGCCCCAGCCTAAAAAGCCGGGGCTTTGGTTTACGCCACTGCACTCCCCCGTCCCCGTGGCTACGATGACGCCATATGCAGCCCATAAAGGAACACGCGACGCTCCAGGACTTCCAAGACTATGTCCGCAATATGGTCGTGGAACGCGGGTTCGAAAAAGAAACCGCACTGGAGCTCTTGATGCTCCTCATGGAGGAGTGCGGAGAGCTTGCAAAAGCCGCGCGCAAAACGACCTCAATGAGGACCGACGCGCAGTCAGAGTCTTTTCATGTTGATCTGGAAGCAGCGGACGTTTTCATCTACCTCCTCACGATCTGCAATCATTTTGACATTGACCTCGAACAGGCGTTTCGGAAAAAAGAGGCCCTAAACGAAAAAAGGACCTGGGCTTAACCCTCTCTCTGCCTAGCCCTTGCGCACATCACCAACCTATGGTGGAATATCCATCAGTGTCTTTTGCCGAAAGGAGATGTCGCGTGAGCAGAAGAACGAACGCACCTTCGCGAACCAAGCGTCAGGCATTTCATCTCGAAGGCTGTGACGCATACCTCCTCGACTTGCGTCGGGACAAGCTCAAGGCAACCGCGGCCCGAGCGGCGCGCGCGTCCAAGGGAAAGCCTCCGAAGAAAAAGAAGGAGGCTCGACACGCTCTCCCGCAACAGTATTTGTCCTCGCCATCCGATGAAAACAGGGGAACGGAAAAAAGGAACGGATCATGAAGGGATATCGAAACTCCGGAAAGGCAACGAGACGAGCGACGAACCATCGTGGACGAAGTGGCCCCAGAAGCTCCCCGCGCCCCAGCGCATTCAGAGAGAGCGCCCCACCCAAGGAGCCTCGAGAGAGCGATCAGCCGAATAAAGACGATCGTGACAACGAGAGCCTCCGCGCAGACATAAGAGACTGGCCGTAAAAACAGCCCGTCTCGCCCCTATACTCCTTACGGTCCCCGGAACGCAATTCGCTCGCGTTCCGGGGATCACTTATTTTCGGAACTCGTAGTTCGCATTTCGTATTTCGGGTTACCTTGATAAACGTTTTTAGTTTGTCTTTTCGTCTGTACAAAAATGTTCAGAATCATCTTGATCGCTTTTTTGAATTTCCCGAAATACGATCTACGATCTACGAACTACGCTTCCTGCGGCGGAACTTCATACCCCAAATGCGTATACGCCAGCTCCGTGGCCATGCGCCCGCGCGGGGTACGCGTGAGAAAACCTTCCTGCATCAAAAATGGTTCGATGACTTCCTCGAGCGTCTGCATTTCTTCCGAGCAAGACGCTGCGAGCGTGGTGAGACCGACCGGTCCTCCGCGGAACTTCTCGATGAGCGCACGGAGCACGCGACGATCCGCATCATCCAAACCGTACGGATCAATATCCAATCGTTCCAGCGCGGTCACGACTGTTGATTCATCAAGTGATCCATTCGCACGCACCTGCGCATAATCCCGCGTGCGGCGAAGCAGGCGATTGGCAATGCGGGGCGTACGGCGGGCGCGTTTTGCGATCGCGCGTGCTGATGCATCCTCAAGCGGAACATCGAGCAGACGAGCGGAGCGACTCACGATCTGCGTCATCTCATCCTCGCCGTAGAAGTCGAGGTGGTACACGGACCCGAACCGATCACGGAGCGGGGCGGAGAGGAGCGAGAGCTTGGTCGTGGCACCCACGAGGGTGAAGCGTTTGAGATCAAGCCGGAGTGTGCGCGCCGTGGGCCCTTTGCCGATCACGATATCGAGCGCGTAATCCTCCATGGCCGGGTAGAGCACCTCTTCGATGGTTCGATTCATCCGATGGATCTCGTCCACGAAGAGCACGTCCCCTTCTTCGAGGTTCGTGAGAATGGCCGCGAGGTCACCCACGCGCTCAAGCGCCGGACCGCTGGTGATCTTGATATTCGCCCCCATCTCATGACCGATCACATGCGCGAGCGTGGTCTTCCCCAATCCCGGCGGGCCATAGAGAAGGACGTGCTCGCACGGCTCCCCGCGGTGCTTGGCCGCCTCCAAGAAGACCAAAAGATTCTCCTTCACCTTTGGCTGACCGATAAAATCATCCATGGAAGACGGGCGAAGCGAGATATCCGCCACCCGGTCTTCCGGCTGCTCATCCGGGGCAATCGCCCGAAGCGTCTCGAACTCCTGATCCATACAGGGAGAGCTTACCGTTCGGTGGCAGGAACGTCCATTGCATCGCATTTCGGGGCTCGTATTTCGTATTTCGGGAAAAACATGGGACGGGCGGGGGAACCCCGCCCCTACCCTCTACCCTCTACCCACTCCCCTGCTATACTCCCCCCATGATCCCCCTTAGCTATATCGTGGTCGCATGGCTGATCCTGATCCTGATCTACCTGGTTTTTGTGCTCCTCACGCTATCCCAAATGTTCAAGCACGGAACCCGATCTCCGACGACCGTCGTTTCCACGTTCGCTTTCATGATCATCTCCGCCATCGCCCTGTTCATGAGCGCAAATGTCGTTCTCCAAACGGACTGGGATCAATCCGTTCAAATCCTCCCGACCGGCCTGACCTCAATCGTGCCCGGAACCTCGAGCGGAATAACGGACATCACCATCGAACCATGATCCACCTCACACGACTCCCGAATGCCGAAAAGAACGAGTACATCGTCTTCTTTCTGCGTCGTTACTGGCTCGTCCTCATTCCACTCATCCTCGGCGCCATCATCGTGCTCCTCCTCCCCATCGCGGGCTATGTCATCCTCAAGATGCGCATGCCGGACGTCCTTGCGAACGAAGCGCAGTACGCCCTTGCCGTCATGGGAGGAAGCGCCTTCTTTCTCTTCGCATGGCTTTTCATTTTCCAAAACTTCATAGACTGGTATCTGGATGTATGGATCGTCACGAATCAGCGCATCATTAATATCGAGCAACACGGACTCTTCGGGCGCACCATGAGTGAATTGCGCCTCTACAATGTCCAGGACGTGACGAGCGCAACGATCGGCTTCCTCCAGTCCATGCTGAATTACGGCAATGTCACGATCCAGACCGCGAGCGAAAAACGACAATTCGAGTTCGAAGAAATCGCCCGCCCGGATCGCGTGGCAAAACGCATCCTCGAGCTCGCGCATGAGAGCAATGTGGCGCACGAGAATCCGCCCGTAGAAGGAGAGAGCGCGAAGTAACGAAAACGATTGGCAGGAAAACTGAAAAGGCCCCCATCGTCACGTGACGACGGGAGCCTCTAGAAGATCCAGGGTCCCAAGAGCCTTTTTGAAAGGCCGAGCGACCGATCGCGTTAAACGCGACCGAGGGGACTAATCGCGTTAAGCGCGACCAAGCACTTACTTGCAGACGAAGAGGACGCGGCCACTGCGAGACCACCTGCGGCCGAACCAATCGGAGCCGAGGAGGCGCTGACCGTCGTGCCACCACACGTCCGCGACACACCAGCAGTCGGCACGCATCGCAGAAGAACCGAGACCGACAAAGTCCACGAGCTCGGGGTGAGCCTTGGCGAATTCGTACTCCTCTTCGTGGGTCATCGGACGGTAGCCGTTCGGAGCAATGGCCGAGCGCTGGGCAAGACCCCACGCGATCATCTCCTCGCTCCACCAGTCACGCTCAGCATCGTGGACGTAGACGATCCTCTCACCGGGTGTCCGGTCCATGCCGACGCAGGAAGCGTGGAGGCTGAACGGCCGGCCGTCGAAGACGACGGACACGTTGTTCTCGCCGAACTCCTTCTCAAGTTCAGCGAAGGACGGCATCGGGGCATAGGTCATGTGCACCCGATAGTGGTTGGGAGGAAGGGAATCTTCCACGCTCGCGCTGACCACGGGCTGTTCGGCCCGCCAGTCCTCATGTGCGATAGCGACAATCTTACCGAGCGTCGCTCGTCCGGCGGGCTTTGCCAGCCGGTAGATGGCCTCAAAAGCCACTCCGCGTTCGCGCGTCACATCCATCAGACCCGTAATGAGTCCCTGAAAGAATCCTGCGCCCGTTTCGATCGCCGATACATTCTTCTTGGCCACGATTCACCTCATTCAGTTTGGCTCACCCCTCATCCCGGCAATATGCCAAGACACCAGGCTTGCCATTTCGTTCACGCAAATAAGCCATTTTTTGCTCAATGAAGAGCGTTAGAAGGAACGCTAAAGCGAACATAACAAAAAATGAGAAAAACGTCAAGGATCCTTTACCTTTCCCCGCATTCTTTCGTTTTTGACACGCCCCTTAGTCTGTATTACACTTGTAACACAATATGCGATCCACGATCTCCATTTCCCTACCAAAAACAGAGGCTTCTGATATGCGCGCCATCGCAAAACGCCGCGGTTTTGCCACGATAAGCGCCTATATCCGCTATCTCGTGTCCGAAAGTGCCGGAGACGTGATCACGGACGAAGAGATCTTGCATCGCTCCGCTAATGCCGACAATTTACACAAGCAGAAAAAATTGCAAAAACTCTCATCGCTTTCAGATCTCATGGACGTATAGGTATGATCGTTCGGAACATCTACTACGAACCCGGATTCCTGAAAGACTGGAGAAAGCTGGATCGGCGATTTCGCGAATCCGCAGTCAAAGCGGAAAAACAATTTCGCCAGAATCCCCTGCACCCTTCGCTCCGCCTTCATGCGCTTCAAGGCAAACTTTTGGGACTCTGGTCAATTTCTGTGACGTTTGATATTCGCATTATTTTTAAACGCATGGACGGCGGAGACATCGTCTTCCTCTCCATTGGAAGGCATGAGATCTACCGGGGGAAATAGGAGGTCTCTCTCCTTCAAAATGTTTGAAATTTGATATTTGGTATTGTGATTTATTTTAATGCTTCCACGATGGGATGATCTTCGTCCCAAGAAATATCGAGACGCTTCGACGCATTCGGATTCGTCGGATGCAAAATGCTCCGAGGCAATGGTGAGGCGATGCCGAGCCGCGCTTCTGCCGCACTCCGATCAAGCTCCATTTCTTCCGTAAACTCCAGATCCTCCTCTTCCTCCTCTTCGTTTCCATGCCGCTTCACGCGCGCGAGCGACGTGCCACGCTGAAAACGCTGCGCATCCTTGCGCTCGCGCTCCTTGCGCTCAAGTTCGCGCATCGGATTCTCCTTCACGCCTTTGCGGGCAGCGCTCTTTTCCGCATCAGCCCGAATGCGCTCCCGCGCCTCCGCGATCGCACGCGCCGCGCGCTTTTCCGACTTCGTCAAAAGCTTGGTCCCTTTCTTTGCCAAATCCGCCTCCCGCATTTGACGCTTGAGTTCATTAAAATTCCCGCCACCACCGACTCGCAATGGAGA
>CAZWYJ010000019.1:5537-17952 GCA_964638165.1 uncultured Gammaproteobacteria bacterium
TAGTACAGCAACAGATCGATCCCTGTGTAAAAGTGTTTCAAGATTCCCGCGTAATCACTCCCCTCATTTGCCATTTTCAAAGCGCCGGATGCGCTCAATCCAACCCCGTGTCCCCAAAGCGTTTTGCCTGCATCCTGCGGGACAGGAACCGTCACGAGCCATGGATAATTGCTCCCGCCAGCCCAGACCTCACCCCAGCTTCGCGTTCGACCATCGGATCGGCTGAAGTACGGCGTGATCGCGAGCTTGCCTTGGTAGGTCACGATTTGCCCGCGCGTATCCGTGACCGCCTGAACGATTTTCGGACTTCGCGCTTCCGCACCATACCCGCGGTACACCTGATCGTACTTGGCATCAACGTGGAATCCGCGATCCGCGTGCTTGGTCCCGCGCGTCCAGTGATAGTACGCGTAGGTTCGTGCCGCAATCAGAAGAGCCTTCTGATATTCCATGGGGCTCACATCGGATGTTTCCGCAATCCCGCGAAGGTACATCTCGATCGGAAGTTCATTGATCACCCACACGCCCTTATCGGAATCCTGCGAGGCATACCGAAGCTCGAGAATGCCACGAAAAGTATTATCATTCGCTCCGGGAAGCCACGAGACCGGGCGGCTAAAATCCGTCATCTCGAGCGGTTCCCATTCACTCACCGTGCTCTCTACCCGATACGGCGAGGAAGACTGACTCGTACAATTCGGACCGCTCGCGCGATACACGCCACTCGAACGATCATAGGAAACTGTTACGACCTGATCCTTTGTGAACGTGCAGACCGTGGTCCCGTTCTGATGCACGCGATATCCGCCATTCACACCCCGAACCATCATCCGATCATCCGTGGTGGCAAAAATACCAACGCGAATAATGGGCTCTTCCACCAAGAATGACGGGGCCCTCTGCAATCCGTTCGACAGCGCCGTTGGAGGCGTAATCGGCGCAGGATCGTATGCTCCATCCGCCGTCACCGTGATCGGGATGTCTACGAATGCACCGTCCACCTGCTGGCCATCGGCAAAGAGAGCGAATTTCGCCGTGTAGGACCCGCGCTTCGGGGGAGACTTGAGCGTAAATGAAAGGAATCCGATCTCTCCGGGCTTTACTTCGGTCGTGGTATCAATCACGGACTCCGTTGCGGAAGGCCAGCTACTATCCGCCACGGACTGTGAAGACGTGTCCGTCATCGCGGAATGCAAACCGGCGAGCTTTAATGATCTCGTTTTCCAAACAGAGGATCCTGTATTCTTGAATCCGTACGTCACGGTCGTCCTATCCCCTCCCGCCAATGAAACCTGACGAGTGGAGCGCAACATGAGTAATCCCGTGTACGGGGTCGCGGGTGCGGAATCCGTCGTGGGCTGAACGGCAACGGGAGCCATGACCGGAGCATCTTTCACGATCATCGAGATCTTCGTTTCGGCTCCGCGCATCCACGCCACATCGTCTGCCGCGAGCCGAAATGTCTGCGCATAGGTTCCGATCTTCTTCGGCGCGCGAATGACAAAAGAGATCGTGGTCTTTTTTCCCGGAGCGACAGAGGCATCCGTGATCCGCGCAGGCGTTTCCCCATCAACCCACGAAGCATCTCTGAATGGAGATGGCTGAGCATCAACGAGATAGAGCGCGACATTCCCCTTTGCCGTGCCGCGCGTCCATGTTTTCTCCCCAAGATTCGTATAGGTCAAAATCACCGTCTTCGTCTCATCCGGACTCATCGTGAGCTGGATTGCCTTCTCGCTCACGGTTCCGTCATACCCCTTCCAACCGGCCGCATACGAGGAAGATGGCGCAATGATCGTCGCGATGATCGCAATGATCTGAAGAACGGAAAAAAGGCCTTTTTTGGTCATAGTAAGAAGGAGAATGTTGTTTTTGACGCTTCATGAAGCCAAATTCGTTTCCTCATCCAACTTCATTCTCTCCTTTCATTGTATCGTTTTACGGATATCGGGTCAATGAAAAAGCTCTTTCATGGCTGTATGGAGCGGAGAAAGAACGATATCGACACCCTGTGGGCTCATCGAGGCAAGGGCGAGAGGACACGCATGCTGCGCCCCTACGCCCCTTCCCCGAGCCTCATAAACAAGGCATACTATCGCCATGTCAATCGGACGCGCGCTCGCCGCAAACACCGCCGTACAAGTTGTCGGAAAAGTCATCTCAACGATCATGGGGGTGATCGTCGTAGGCATGATGACGCGCCTTCTCGGACAAGAAGGATTCGGGGCATACTCAACGGCGAACGCCTTCCTCCAAGTCTTCGCCATCCTGCTCGACATGGGGCTCAATGTGATGGTTGTGCAGATGCTGGGCGAACGCGCTGGAGACAAGGCTTTTGAAGATCGGGCCGTCTCCGCTGTTTTCAGCCTCCGCTTTTGGAGCGCACTCATCATCCTTTCCCTCGCGCCGATCATCGGCCTCTTCACGCCGTATAGCGCGGAGATTAAGGTCGCTTTCTTTGCCATCTGGGCATCTTTCTTCTTTACGGCATTGAACCAGATCGTCATCGGCGTTCAGCAACGCCACCTCAAGATGCACGTGGTGGCCATCTCTGAAGTCGCGGGTCGCACCGTCCTTCTGGCCGGCATGGCAATCGCCCTCGCGCAGAACTGGACGCTCACGCCCGTCGTGATCCTCGTTTCCGTTGCCGGAACCGCCAATTTCGCCATCAACTTCTTCATCGCCAGACACTACGCCTCCTTCAAACTCGGATTCGACGTGGCGTTCTGGAAGCTCACCCTCTCCCGATGCTGGCCCATCGGCGTTTCCATCATTTTCTCCCTCATCTACTTTAAGTCCGACACGCTCATCCTGAGCTGGGTGCGACCGCTTGCGGAAGTCGGCCTCTACGCCGCGGCCTATCGAGTCCTTGAAATCCTCACGGCATTCCCGTTCATGTACGCAGGCGTTCTCCTTCCGATCATCGCGAATGCATGGGCGCGAGGCGATCGCGAGCAGTTCGTCCGCCTCATCCGCCGAAGTTTTGATGCCTTTTCCGTCATCACCTTCCCGATGGTCGCCGGCATCCTCCTCGTTGCCACGCACACGATGGTCCTCATCGGGACTGAGGAATTCGCCGCATCCGGACCGATCCTCCAGGTACTCGTCATTGCCGTGGGATGCATCTACATCAGCACCATCTTCAGCCACGCCGTGGTCGCGCTCAATCTCCAACGCGCCATGATCAAGCACTACGTCGTGATCGCGATCTTCACGCTCGGACTCTACATCGTACTCATCCCAACATACGGCGTATGGGCCGCGGCATGGCTCACGGTATTCTCGGAAGCATGGATCATGCTCGCGAACATCGTGGTGACGCTTAAAAACGCGGATATGAAACTTTCATGGGTCGTGCCCGGAAAAGCCGCCATCTCATCGCTCGTCATGTTCGCCGCAGCATACCCGTTCGTAGACCGTTCGCTCCTCCTCACCATCCTCATTGGCATGGGTGTGTATGCGGTCTCGATCTTCGCAACGGGTGCCGTAACCAAAGCCATGATCACCGACCTCCTCATCGCACGCAAAGGCGCACCGACCGCGGATACGATGGGGTAGGAATCCCTCCAAACCTCCCTTTAACAAGGGAGGCTTTAGCGCGATATTAAGATTGTATGACTTTGATCCTGATCGTCATTGCCGCCGCGTGGGGCGTGTGGATGTGGAAACGTCCGGCACTCGCTTTTTCGTTTCTCCCGCTCGTGCTCCCGACCTACGTGATTCGGACGAATATCGGGCCATTACCGACGACACTTCTGGAACTCATCATTCTCGCGACAGTGATCGGATGGATTTGGGGCGCGGGGCGCGGGGCGCGGGGCGCGGCGGGAATAACATCTCAATTGAAAGACGCTTGGGAGACATTCCGGCCGTGGAGATGGGTCGCTGGACTTTGGATCATTTCCGGATTCATCGGCGTCTTCGTTGCGTCAGATCACCTCGGTGCCCTTGGACTTTATCGGGCATATTTCATTGAACCATTGGCCATCTTCTTCATTGGACTGCACATTCGGAATACGGAATTTAGAATACAGAATGCAGAATCCCGCGCCCCCGCCTGCCATCGCCTGCGCGAAGCAATGGCGGGCAGGCCGCGATCTGCGCCCCGCGCCCCTCTCCTCGCTTCTTCCCTCGCACTCATCGCCATCATTCTCGGTCTCTACGTCATCGTGCAGATCCTCACGGGCTGGGGCATCCCTGATCCGTGGAACGCCATGCCCGGACGGCGAGCCGTGGGACCATTCCCGTTCCCGAATGCCCTCGCGCTCTTCGTGACGCCGATCGCCGCCTTCCTCTTTGCGGATCTCGTGCGTGGATGGAAGAAGAAAGGTGAGTTGCGACCGTGGCTCATCTCTCCGTGGCTCTCAATCCCGGGCTACCTCCTCTCGCTCGTTTCCATCATCCTCGCACAAAGCGATGGCGGACTCATCGCGATTGGCGCAGCCTCGCTCCTCGTCCTCCTCCTGAATAAACGCACGCGGATGATCGGATTCGGCCTTGCAATCGCGGGCACAATTCTCGTCTCCTGCATCGCCCCGCTCCGCGAGCGCGCCACGACCGTGCTCCTGTTTCGCGAGTGGTCATCGAAAGTTCGCATCGTCATGTGGCAGGAAACGATTCAAATGCTCAAAGATCGCCCGATCTTCGGCGCGGGCTTGGGCGGATACCCCTCTGCGATCGCGCCGTACCATAAAGCGACGTGGATGGAGATTTTTCAGTACCCGCACAATATCCTGCTCAATCTCTGGAGTGAGACCGGGCTCTTGGGGCTCTTCGTGTTTGGATGGATTCTCTGGAAATGGGTGACGGGCGAGAAGGGCTCTCGCCCCTACGCCCTTCCCATCATCACCGCGCTCCTGGTCCACGGCCTCGTTGACGTCCCCTACTTCAAAAACGACCTCGCGGTTCTGTTCTGGCTACTCGTTCTCGTAAGCACCAAAGAAAACTGCGCTCAAACTTCTACAAAGTGAGAATTCGGTACCCAACAAATCGCACCATCTCTATGCTCAAAACAAACTTCTACAGAGAGCTCGTCGGCTGGTACGGCGTTTTCGCCATCCTGCTCGCGTACGGTTGCAATATGCTCGGATGGCTGTCCGCGCACGATTTCGCCTACCTCGCCCTCAATATCACGGGATCACTCGGCATCCTCATTGACGCATTCCAGCACAAAAACTGGCAACCGGTCGTCCTAAACGCCATTTGGATGATCATCGGATTTATCGGGCTCGGAAACGCATTGCTCGCCATCTAAAAAAGCAGGAAGACCCGCTTTTTATGACGCCGTGCGCGGCGTCCTCCGTTCAAAAATGAGAAGGAGCTGTTCCCGTACCCACACCTTCTTCATTTCCGCCGTGTCGAGAATCAACCCCCGATCAAGATTCCACGAAAACGCATCCAGTAAGGTATCGAACTCGGCCGTGCGAAGCGAATCCACGAAAGACGAATCCTCCAGCTGAATCGAGCGAATGATGCCCTGAAGGGCTTCTCGGTCCGATGATGGGCGTGATGGCATACGTTAAGATGTTCGTTCTTTAAGCCATGTGGCGAATCCTTCCGGAGAGAGACGATTCTTCCGATACAATGCCTCGCTCGCATTCGACTCATTCACCCCGGGCATGGAAAGGAGCTCCGATCGGAGCGCGGTAACGCGCTCGCGAATCGAGGACTGGAGAGAACGGATGCGCTTGAGAGCGGATTCGCACGACTCGTACGCGACGCGGGCTTCCGCGTCCGGTTCGCGCACAATGATCTCGAAGGCATCGCCCCGGGAAGCTTGCCGAATGGCGACATGATCCAGATTCAAAGCACGGAGTGAAGATTCGTACCCCTCACGTTCTTCAATAGGAAGGGATGCGATGAGTGCCACTGTTTCACGGAGGCCGTGTTCGATCTCCTTCGCGCGCTCGGAACCCGCCTCCATGAGTCGCTGCGCCTTCACGTGTTGCAACTTCACCCCATCCCGGAACTCATCCTGTTCCGAAACGAATGACGTGCGATCCGATTCCGAAACGGCAATCTTGATCACCCGCGCGCCAGACGTTCCTCCGAAGCGGAGTGTCTGGAGCTTAAGCACGAGATCATCCGTGGCTTTTTGACGATCCATCGCCAGCAAAACCTCATCGCCCCCAACGAGCATGATCGGACGATCGCCCCCTGTCGCTTCACCGTACGCGCGCGAAATGTCCGCGCGGAATGCGCGCATATGTGCCGTCGTCGTATCGCCCGCCACGAGTTGCGCCTCGTCGAACGTCATCTCGCCACGCTCGACGCGCTGAAGGAGAAGCTCGAATTCCTGCAAAAGACGCACGCCGACATCAATCGCATCGAGGTGCACGTACGTACACTCCGAGATTTCCAGTGCCTGCCGATGGAACTCCATGACTGACGTGCACGCATGGTCTTTTCCTTCCCTCCGAATCTCTTCCGCAATGGCGGAGCGCGCCTCTTGGTCCAATCCCTTGCCCGAGCGAATGGCCTGCACACGCTCATCCGTCCACGCAACCTGTTCCCGAATCGTCCGACCATCTCCGTACACCGCTCCTCCGGCAAACTCCTCGTGTACGAAGGGCTTCAAAACATCCAGGATATTGATCAGACGCGTATATCGCAAAACGGACTCCGCCACATTCTTCTGATCATCCTGTGGCACGAACGCTTCTTTCCGCATCAGCCGAATGACATCCGCATTCAGTTCCACGGTTCCATCTCCACGCTTGCCGAAGAGTGGGTACGTTCGTCCATCCTGATCCGTGAGGTACTTCCCTTCCAGCTCCGTCCGAAGCGCCCGCCACTCCCCCAGATGCTGTTCCATAGTCTCCGGGGACCAGACGGCTCCGCATGCCTCGGTTCCACCGGCCCGAATCGCGCCCTTCGTGGCCTCGGAAACCGCGCGCTCGATATGGACGTACGATTCCTCCCCTTCCGCCTCACCAACGATCGCGGTTCCGTATGTCACCCGATATCCCCGCTGAGGATCCTTCAGAGCCGGGATAACGATATCCTCCCGCACACGCTCTTGCACCTTCCGCATACACTCGAGCGCAGCATCTTCGTATTCGTGAACAAAGCGTTGTGCGATAGCGATCTCAGAAGGATCTCGATCAACATGAAGAGCGATCGCACCAGCCGCGGCCCTTCTCCGAAGATCCGTCTGATAGGCGCGATGCATGGTCTGAATCGTCCCGGATTGCACCAGCGCCGCCTCGGCGCCGTCCGGGCCGAGAAGGCGATTGAGAAAATCAGCAAGCGCCCATTTGCGACCAGGATCAGCATCCTCCATGGCATAGATCGCCTCCTCCACCAAAAACGCCGTCATCTCCTCCCGAACATCGCGCGAAATGCGCTCAAGCGCCTCGCGAACATCCTCTTGGTTCTCTTCTGACGGAATTCGGTAGTATTCAGCCTTGTAATTCGATCCGGCCTGAGACATCTTTACGCGATCCAGCTCGCGACGAATTAATGTGCGACGAAATTCGATAACTCGATCAGTTCGCTGAGGGCCGAAGAGTACGTCATTCATGTACTTAATCCCCTCTCGCCTTCCGCTCGGAGCCAAAAAAACAGCGAGGCCGTCCCCGGAATGGAGTTTGGTAAAAAGGCCGTGCCACCCGCGAGATTCGAGCGCGCCCGAAACCATCTGCTTCTCTCTCTCGTCGAGAGAACCACCATCCTTCAAAGACTCAACCACCCTCGCTAATGTCAAATTTCGATTTAATCGCCCCAGCTCACCCTGCACGGAAGCCTGTCGCTCCTGTTTCTCAACACCCTCCGACAAGCGCTCGATGTCCGTCCGAATCGCTTGCTCACTTTCCAGCTCTTCTGGTCGTTCCGCTTTTTGCGAAGCAAGAGCTTCCGCATCTTCAATCCCGGGAATGATAACAGCCGGCGATTGATACGCGCCCTCCGTGGCATCATGGGGCGGAGGAATCATCTGTTCGGATGTCGGCAAATCAGAAGCGTTCGTCTCTTCTCCCGACACGCCCTCGGGCACGGGCCGACCTGACACCCCAAGAGCTCTCCGAAGACGTAAAGAGCCGAGCCCTCCACCAGGAGAGACATGGCCTTCCGGTGGAAGGATGAATGTTTCAGGGCGATCAGACGATGGAGGAAATTGGCTTTCAGACATAAACGACGTGCACGATAGAACGATGCTATTGTACCCGTTTATCAAAGACAGTAACAGCATCATCAGGGGACGCCTCGCATTCTATCCTCAATATGTCAGGCGGAGATCAAACCTTTGCAACCAAAACCGAATGAGATCGGGATCAGAACCAAAAATTTGGTGCATCCAAAAAAATGATCTTCAAAATCTAGAGTCTGTTCAGAGTCTTAATGTCTACAAAAAAGAAGGGGCCCGGGTCGCTTTCGCGCCCGGGCCTTGTAGCAATTTTTCACAGAGAACGGTCCCACGCGCCTTTCGCCGTGAGTCCGCCGTCAACGTAGACCGACGTTCCGGTCATGAAAGACGCCTGCGGGCTCGCGAGAAAAACGATGGCGCTTGCGACCTCCGTCGCACGGCCGATACGGCCAACGGGATGCAGCTTCCCGAGCCGCCTAACGCCTTCATCATCGAGCTCCGCCCGGACGAGCGGCGTGTCGATCGCTCCCGGACACACAGTGAGGACGCGGATATTGTGCGGGGCGTAATGGAGCGCGGCGATGCGCGTGAGGCCGAGAATGCCGGATTTACTCGCGCCGTAGGCGGGAACGCCATTCGTCTCGGATTGAAGTGCCTGCACGCTCGCCACATTGATGATCGCTCCGCCACCATTGTTCATCATCCACGGAAGAACCTCCCGCATCATGAGAAAGTGGCTGGTGAGGTTCACGTCCACGATCCTCTGCCACATCTCGATCGTTGATTCATGGATGGGAGAAAAGGCTTCCTTTGGCTCGATGCCGACATTATTGACGAGGATATCCACCCCGCCAAATCGCTCCGTAGCGAGAAGCGAAGCCTGTCTACACTCCGAAGGACTGGAGACGTCGAACGAAGCGATGAACAAACGCTGTTCTTCAGGATAGCGTTCCTGACATTCCTCGAGAAATGCGGAAGATGCATCGCGGTCCACATCAACACAGAGAACGCGAGCACCCTCGGCCAAGAAGCCTTCGCAACACGCTTTCCCGATGCCTTTCGCGCCACCCGTGACGATTACTGACTGACCCTGCAACCCAAGTTCCATGGGAATCCCTTTCACTGTTCGAGAGCCAAAAAGTCCGTACACAATGTACTGCGGAAACGGTAGGAGAAAAAATGAAGAATGTCAAGCCTTCATTACTCCTCCTTACCCGCTTACCACCTACTACCTATCAATTCCACCTCCATCCCTCTTCAAACGAAAAATCCCCCGCGGACTCCTGAATCCTCATGCAAAGAAGATCCACGAGCCCGCAGGGGACTTCGTTATCATTCCGACCAGATTCGCCGCCAAGCATGGAGGCGACGAAACGAGTGGGAACGGATGCAAGGAACGAAATACGGCAGGCTGTTCTTCCTGCCATGCCATTTGCGTTCACGCGAATCGCATGGAAGGACGAATAAAAACCGTCCGCGAAACGGACGGGCGACAATCTCAACCCCGAATGGAGAGCAACGAAACGGCGAGGATGTTTGCGTTGGACATGAGAATGTTTTACGCGATAGAAGGAATGGCGTCAAATCGGATACGGTGGATAACCCGAACCGCCGGCGGACGCGCTACGCGTTTTCCGCAATCTCGTCTTGACGATTCTCTTCCGACCATAATCCGAGTTCGTTCAGAATACGATCCGTGCGTTCTTCCGCTTCGTCAACATCCAGCATCTCTTCAAGGATGAGGTGATTGATGACGACGGCTCGGCAGTCGTCTTTTGTCTTCGGCTGACCCGCGTGGTCATAGCACAACAAACGAATCGCATTGATGTCCGCCATATAAAAAGAAGGATAGCAGGAAGACAAAAAGACGCAAAACCGATCACGCCCGCCACGACTGACTTAGAATCAAGAACCCGATGTAAACGACATACATCGTAACCATACACGCACCCTGCCACCGCTCCAAAAGATGCTTCTTGCCGATATACATGGATACAAAGAGGATCAGGCTCGCGATCACGGCAACGGCGACGTCGATGTTCGAGGCCGACTGAAATGGGAGGGGACGGAGCATGGCGCTGAAACCGAGGATCCAAAATACATTGAAGATATTCGATCCTACCACATTTCCGATTGCGATATCCGCATGCTTCTTGTATGCGGCCACGGCGGAGGTGGCGAGCTCTGGCAATGACGTGCCGACCGCCACAACCGTCAGTCCGATCAATGACTGACTCACGTGGAATGCCTCCGCAGCAGCGATCGCACCGTCCACGATCCACTTTCCGCCAACAACCAGACCAGTGAGACCCAAAACAACGTAGAGAACCGACCTCCCATATCCGTAATGCTTGATATCCTCTGCATTACCGATATCCTCCTTGCCCACCTTCGCGATCCCAAATGTGTAGTACAGAAAGATAATGAAGAAAGCGATGAAAACGAGGCCATCAACTCTCGAGATCGCGGAGGATGCCGCTCCATCCAAAAACACGTCATTCGCCACCACGCCAATCATGAGAGTTGCGAGAAGTGCAAACGGGATCTCCTTGAGCACCGTGGCTCTCTTTGCAACGAGCGGATAGATCATCGCGGAGATCCCCAGAATGAGAAGGATGTTCGCGATGTTGCTCCCGAGGATATTTCCGATGGCAAGCTCCGTACTCCCGTTCGCGGCCGCAAAGACGTTCACGATAAACTCCGGCGCGGACGTGCCGAATGCCACAATCGTGAGTCCGATCACGATATTCGAGATGCGCAATTTCTTGGCGACCGACGATGCGCCGTCTACCAGCAAATCCGCGCCCTTGATAAGGAGGAAAAAACCCGCGACGAACAGAAGAAAAGTGAGCATAGATCAATGCGCGTTATCGTACCCGAAAAACTCCCGCTCGCCCACAGGCGTAAAGCAGTTTCATACTCCGATTCTTACACCTGCGCGAAGAGAACCACGTAATTCTTCCCCCACTTCTTGGCGCACTTCGGACACGTTGTGTAATAGAAGAAGTACTTCTGCGCCGTCTTCCCCTGTGCTGCCACATACTCTTCCATTTCCTTGAGCCACTTTGGTGCGTTTTGATACGGACCCTCAAATACCTTGGTCAGAAACGTCCCGGAGAGCTTCACGTTCTGCGCGCCCGGAATTTCCTTGGTAACATGGATGTAATTCTCGCTCTTCCACGGCGACGGGTCATGGCATAGCCAGAGAAAATCCTTCTTCTCCGGCTCCGCACCCGCATCCTTCATCTGCTTCCAGACCCTCGTCATCATGCTCCCGATCATCCATGGAAGCGGCATGTGAAAAATTTGCGGAAGATCCTCTCGAATGAACAGTCTGTCCGTCCATTCGACTATCTTCCCATCCCACGGGATCGGATCGAACTTCGCACAGCACTCTTCTTGCGTATTTGGCGTATTCATAGAGATTAGGATCATCATAGCCAGACTCCACCGAAAATATCAATGCCTGTCCACAAAGAGTCGACTTTTACGTTTTATCTTTAATATGGGAAAAAGTCCAAAAATGTCGCTCTCACCCGCTTCAAATCAAGTACCGCCATCTCTTTCAAGAGACGCCTCTCGACTATTTAGGCATTGAATCAAAACTTTTTCTAGACCAGTTAAAAAACTGGCACTATTAGCCTTAAATCCGCGATCTCTGTGTCCACTCTGACTATCTTTTCGCAACCCCTTTACATAGGGTCCTTCATTTTTACTATAAGCAAATGAATCGTATGTAATCTTACTATCTTTGCTATCAGGATGCTCAATAAGGTGATTGCGAATGATACGAACCTCTTTGCACTTAAAATCTTTTAGACCTGGAATGTTTTCTGCTATATGAATGATACGATGAGCAGTTTGATAAAATTCAATGGTTCTTCTTTCCAACTTTTTCTCTAGTTCTGTATTTTTAGTCTGCGCTCTTTCTCCATCTCCTCGGGGATAAGCCACCGACGCATTATCTAATTTAATTGGAACATTCGGATTCGCCCTCTTTAGTCTAATCTTTAAACCCATAAAAGACACGACGTCATCTTCATCTGGCGTAAGAAATCCCTCCGGAAAAAGCGCATTCATCAAATCTACGATTTCATCACTAATAGCACAAAGATCTGCAAGTTTATTTTTCATTTCATTGGCCAGATCTTTTTGCTCGTTGGTGAATTGAGAAAACTGCAAATTGAAATATCTTTCTAAAAGTCCCTTTGCTGTTGTATAGTTAATTTTTAACATAGTAAGTATATGATAAAGAAAATAACATCTATCGATTGAGTGGACTACTCATCACACGAGACGAGAAACGCCTCCTTTTCCTTCTTTCCCCATCCT
>CAZWYJ010000020.1:0-8039 GCA_964638165.1 uncultured Gammaproteobacteria bacterium
ATTATGCGACCCTTCCAAGGTTGAGAGGCGGGTTCGATTCCCGCTACCCGCTCCATCCCGATGTCCATCGGGACCAAGCACAAACTCCGGATCACCCGGAGTTTTTGCGTATGAGGGGGGTTCGCCCCGCATGCGCGGGGCGCCCGGCGGATGCCGGGCGATTCCCGCTACCCGCTCCATACCACGTCGCCCCGATACCCATCGGGGCTTTGTGGTATTAGGAGTGGATTTCGACTCGTCCCCCGAAGCCCCAGACGCTCGCGAAGCGAGCTATGGAGGCGAGGGGGGATTCCCGAGACCGAAACTATTCAGCTTCCCCGCTCCAATTCTTGCAAAGAACCTCCGCCTGCTCCAACACGATAGCCGTCGCCACCTCTTGCCTGTCGGGAGGATAGTGATACTTATTCAATAGCTTCTTCACGAGCACTCGCAACTTTGCCCGTACGCTCTCTTTTAGCGTCCAATCAATCGTCGTACTCTTTCGCAAAAGCACCACGAGCTCCTGCGCGATCTTCTTGAGTACCTCATCCCCAAGCTCCATGACTGCACTATCATTCGCGCAGAGAGCGTCATAGAAGGCGACTTCATCCTCGCGAAGATTCAGAGCGTTCCCGCGCTCTTTTTCCGCGCGAATCGTCTTCGCCAAATCCACAAGCTCGGTAATAACCTGCGCCGCTTCAATGCTTTGATTCTGATAGCGACGAATCGTCTCTTCCAGCATTTGCGAGAATGCCCGAGATTTGACCAAAAAGGTTTTCTGCATCGTCTTGATCTCATCATTCAGCAACTTCTTCAACAACTCAAGAGCAACATGTTTTTTATTCAATCCCTGTACTTCCTGCAAAAATTCATCCGAGAGGACCGCAACGTCCTTACTCGCGATTCCGGCGGCATCGAAAATGTCCACCACCTGATCAGAGACGATCGCATTCGCGACAATCTGACGGATCGCGAGATCATACTCCTCCTGCGAAGGTCCACCATCTCCGCCATTGCGATCATACTGCGCGATCAATGACCGGACGTACTGGAAAAATGCCACGTCATCACGAATCTTCGTTGCTTCATCGCTTTGCGAGGCCAAGGAGAATGCTTTCGACAATTCCGTTACCGCTTGCAAATATCGCGCCTTCCCCTTTTCCAGCCCCAGTACAAACTCCATCGCCGAAGCGATCAACCGCGTGCGCTCTGCGGCTGAAGCCGTTACATACCCGGTATATTCAAACCCGTGATACATGCCTTTTACGACTTCATATTTCTCCAACAATACGGAGATCGCGTCTTCGATCGGAATAATCGGCGACTCGCTCCCATTATCCGTATAACACTTCACCGCCTCCTTGAGCGCTTGAGCGATGCCAAGATAGTCCACAATCAATCCTCCATCCTTGTCTTTATATACACGATTCGTGCGTGCGATCGCCTGCATGAGTCCATGCCCTTGCATGGGCTTGTCAATGTACATCGTATGCAGGCACGGCACATCAAAACCCGTGAGCCACATGTCACGTACAATGACGAATGCGAGAGGGTCATGCGGATCCTTCATGCGCTTTGCCAGCACCTCGCGTTCTTCTTTGCTATGGACGTGCTTTCGAATATTCGCCGGATCACTCGCTGAACCGGTCATCACGACCTTGATCACTCCCTTATCCAAATCGTCACTATGCCATTCCGGACGAAGTTTGATGATCTCCTCATACATTTCAGCTGCAATACGGCGGCTCATGGCCACGAACATCCCTTTTCCCTCCAGCGCGGCCAAGCGCGCCTCAAATTGGTAGACGACGTCCTTCGCGACTTGCTTGACGCGCGTCTCCGAGCCAACGAGCGCCTCAAGCCTCGCCCACTTGCTCTTGAGCGCCTCTTTCTTCTCGACCTCCTCCCCTTCCGTCAATTCTTCAAAATCCGCATCAATCTTTGGCTTTTCCGATTCCGCCAGCTCAATTTTCGCCAATCGGGCCTCGTAGTAGATCGGAACGGTCGCGTGATCATCTTTCGCCCTCACGATGTCATAGACATCCACGTATTCGCCAAATACCGCCCGCGTGCTCTTGTCCGAAAGCTCGATCGGCGTTCCGGTAAATCCGATATACGAGGCATTTGGCAATGCGTCATGCATGTGCCGTGCGAACCCGTCGATAAAATCATACTGACTTCGATGCGCTTCATCCGCGATGACCACGATATTCCGACGTTCGGATAATGCCGATTTCCCGTCCGTGAACTTCTGAATGGTCGTAAACACCACGCCGCCCGAAGCAACCTTCAATATCTCTTTGAGGTGGCTGCGATCCCTCGCCTGCACGGGATGTTGTCGGAGCAACTCCGAACAATTCGAGAAGACACCGAAAAGCTGATCATCGAGATCATTTCGATCCGTGAGCACCACGAGCGTTGGATTATCCAGGCTCTGGATGATCTTTCCGGCATAAAAAACCATGGTCAGCGATTTTCCGGACCCCTGCGTATGCCATACTACCCCACAGCGACGATCCCCTTTTTCCGATGTCGCCTCTGCGGTGCGCGTCAGCGCCTTATTCGTGGCATGGTACTGATGGTAGGCCGCAACCTTCTTGATCACCCCCTTATCCGTCCGCTCAAATACGATGAAATTCCTCACGATATCGAGAAGCCGCTCCTTCGCGCACACGCCCTTGAGCAGAACCTCCATTTGCGGGACCGAGATCGGGGCAACCGATTCCCCGTCCATGGTGCGCCACTTCATGTAGCGATCCAGATCTGCCGAGAGCGTTCCGAGGCGCGTTTCAATCACCCCGTCCCCGATCACGCAAAGCGCGTTATAGGTAAACAAGGAAGGAATTTCTTCTTTGTACGTCTGAATTTGATTGAATGCCTCCCTGACCCCCACTTTTTCATCCACCGGATTTTTCAATTCAAACACGACCAAAGGCAGGCCATTCACGAAAAGAATAATATCCGGCCTCCGATTATGTTTATTCTCGATGATCGTGAACTGATTAACCGCGAGCCAGTTATTCTCCGAAGCGTTCTTTGTATCCACCAGATACACCTTGTCCCCGGCGACCGATCCATCCTCCCGGCTATACTCCACGTCCACGCCCTCGGTGAGCATGCGATGGAAGCCGTGATTCGTCGTTAGCAAGCTCGGATTCGAATACGCTACATTCACCACCTTCTCAATCGCCTCTTCCTGCGCATCCCTTGGCACACTCGGATTGATCCGTGCGATCGCCGACCGCAAGCGCTCAATGAGCACCGCATCCTGAAATGACGCCCGTTCGGGCGTATCGCCATCCGGGGCGATATCGGGGCCAAAGGCGATCTCGTATCCAAGATCTTCCAGCCATTCAAGACCGGCATGTTCGAGGATGGATTCGGTGTAGGAGGAGGGCATAACCTAAGCGATCATTCCACAAAAAGCCCGTTTTGTAAACGATCCTTCCACGATCTAAGCCATGCCATCTGAATTTCCACGACCTTCTTTCCGATCTCATTGTTTTCCTCGATGTGCCGGATTAGCTCACGAGCAGAAAAGATACCGAGATTCCCCAGCGAGATTCTCGCGTCCGAGGAGATAGACGATAAACGAGCGATGACGACGGCACGCTCAAGGGGGAATTCGGCACAGGAGGAAGGCATAGACTAAGAGATAGCAAGCTTTGCAATGGCTTCGATATGCTCCCATGAGATGCCCATAAAAATATTAGCGTCGCCAGCCTCTTTTGATGGACTATTGGAAACCATCGCAATAACTTTTTGCGGATCGTTAATCGCAACCACCGGAGAACCGCTAAACCCGCCCGTCACCGGACCTGACATTTGCAATTCTTTTCTAAAGCCTAGATTTTTTAATTCTGAACTCATAACGCCCTCAGTATATGTAGGGGCGTGTCTCTCATTGAGTAATTGCATACCAAGAGGAAAGCCTGCGTATGCGATTCTATCTCCGATCACCGGATAACCATTAGCGATCAACAGACCTTCTTCAGTTTGCTTATTTGCTATTGCGGGATCTGAAAATTGCAAAACCGCCAAATCATGACCATGGTCAATGACACTAACACGTGCTGGTGTATAATTTCCATTTTTTCCAACAACCAGCAACCCCGTGATCTCTATAGGCGCGCCAAGCAAGTTCTGTACGACATGAGCGCAAGTTATGAGCACTTTTTCATTCAGTAGCAAAAAAGAGGTACCGATAACATCAAGCTGTTGAGCAAAAACCGTTCCATTCGGTTGAAACTTTGGTTTTAAAATTCCCACTGCCCAAACTGATTCGTAAATTTTCGGTTTTGACGGTAGTTGATTTATATCTGGAATAGCCGGGCCCGTTTGAGGTATCGTCATATAGTTAAAAAATTAAAGGATTATTTACGTTCTAACTCTTATCCTTCCGTTCATTAAACGAGGAAGGAGAGAATCGCGTACTTCCTGAAGATTATGATTTTCAAAATAACTATCCCTGATGTTTTTTAGTAACGTATAAATCAATTCATTAAATTTAATAAGTGAGCTTTCATTAGGAAATAAAATCGGCATCTTATCCATGCACCCTCTCCACTTTGCATATGGAATCGTACTGCCCTCCGCATGACTTGCAGCAAAATCGACAGTCTCACTACTAAAAATAGCCATTGCGGAGTAAGCAAAAAATTCCTTCTTTACAGCACGAAAAATAAAACACGTCGTCCTAGTCAGACCTTCAAATGGAGAAATTGCAACCTTGTGGAAATACGGTCTCATCGCACCAAACAAGATGTCATCTTTTTGGAATTTAATCAAACTACTTTGCGCCTCGTCTGGTGAAGCAATTATCGATAAAGCGAGTGATTTAGCATCGATCTTATCAATCGGCACATATGGCAATCCTACAACAGAATTATTTTCAACGAATCTATCAGAAATATTAACTACCAAATCCCCCAACCTCCCCACCCTCCACCCCTCTGGAATCTCCCCCAACTCGGATTCGACCAACTTCCCGCCGTTGGATTTGTACGGGCGTCCGTTCTTATCTGGAAATTCGAAATCTACAAACCATCGCTTAAACAACGCGCTCGCGATCCGCTCCAGGTTGGCGTTGATCTTGCGGTTCAACTCGATCTTGTCGTCGAGAGAGGAGAGAATGGAGGCGATGCGGGATTGCTCGGGGAGAGGGGGGAGCGGAACATCGAATGATTTCAAATCTCGAATTGTTACATGCCCAAGCCCTGTCGTTTGCTTGTCTTTCGCTATATCAACAAATCTAGCTTTATTCGCTTTAAAAATATAGTATAAATATTCACGACTGATTTTGGACGATTCAAGAACTTTAAAAATATGCTGATTCAGCAATCCCTCTGGTAAATCGTACCAAAAAGCATCTATAGAAGTATCTGGGCTGCCGGACCATGAAAATAACAGATCGCCCTTTTTTAAAAAATATTTTTTATCCAACTCCCTTTGCGTAAATTGAGTCTGCTCAGTTATTCCGTATTTTAATTCGTTTATTTTTATTACAGGCTTTCCGATTGGAACGAAATGCTCATTCTTGTAAGCTGAACCATTTATCCAATCTGCCAGATCGAAAATAGGCAATACGTCCCACTCTTCGGGAATAGGTCCAATGTTGGTTTGTTTGAATTTTGTATCAATTTTTTTCATATCAACGAGTCTCTTTATGATTTCTAATTTTTCCAAATACGCCAACAATATAATTTCTAAACCAGTCATTGAAAAAACAAAAATGGAAAGCAATGACGATCAAAACAAGACTGCCTATAATTTTAAGAAACCACGGAAAAATCCGCTCTGGCACAAAGGCCACCAGGCCCAAGCTCATCGCAACAAAAACACCGAAAACAACCGTAAAATACGTTACAGACGCATCCCCTCTGATAACAGATATACCAATTGAACTCACGTTCGTTGCAAATCGACCAGCCTCTGCATGCATGACATGCGTTTTCGGCGTTTCTTTTTTACAAAAATTGCAAAACGATCCTTCTTTTGGATTTTTGCATTCGCTGCACAAACATTCGTCTTCTTGCATATTCTTATACCCCCTTCCTCTTAATCTCATCCAATGTCCTCCCACCCTCATCCCTCCCCTTCGCCCACCCCGACCCCTCCTTCGCGCCGGTCGGCTCGCCATCAATGAGGAAAATCGTCAGTTTTTTGGGGGTTGGATGGGGCATATTCAGATATCCACAATTCATTGACATTCAAGCGTTTTGCATGTTATCTTCCCATTGAAGCTTGCAATAATACCTTTCGAAGCGCTTTGGTGTTCCCCGGGGGTTCCTCGGGTCTAAGCTAAAGGGAACGACTTCGTGAGACGCAGCTTCAACAAAAGCTCCAATCACCCGATTGGATTTTTTGTTTGCGTAAAAAAGAAATCCGTTCATAGCATTACTCTGTTTTAAAAAGCTCGATCGGGCTACCAATGATATTTTCTTTTAAGATCTCGTAATACTTTGAACCCAATGGCTTATTATTGAGATACGCCGCGATCGCTCCAACGATCCAATCTACGATCTGCACGTTGGCATCCGTCGTAGAATCAATCTGCCTTACGTCAATGCATGTACCCGGTGGCGCAATCGGTAGCAATCTAGCTTTTAAGATACTCACAAATTCCTTCTTTTTTAATCCCTTTAACTGACGCTGATCGCAAAGCACGGTAAAAGCAGGATCGACAATTGGAAAATACGACTCTAAAATTTCACCAAGAATCTGCGTATATAAATATCCCTCACGAACTCCATTACTATCATACGAGACGTGTGGCAGACGCTCACATCGTAAATACCCATAACGAATCCGTACATCCAGAGAAGAAATAAATCGAATCGTCCGGATGCGCAGATCTTCGCTTAATCCGCTTTCGGAAAATTTTACCTCGGACTGGTACCGCTTCCTGCGAGGAAACTTGCTCTTTTGCCACATACGAAACGCTTTTGCCGTACGCCTTGGATCTCCAACCGTAAATGTCCCAATAACAAAATGCCCTTGCCCGCTACATGGCAAAAACGATCCGCTTTCGTCGACAAAAATAACAGCCATATCAGTCAATCGTATATCCAATCCCCTTCAGATTCTCCCGAATCTTCTCTTCCAAAACCCTTGACTCCTTAAACTGCTCACCGAGTTCTTTGGTGAGTCTCTGCATTTTCTCTTCAAACGCCTCATCATCCTCTTCTACCATATCCGTACCAACATAGCGCCCGGGAGTCAAAACGGATCCGTTCTTTTCGACCTCCGTATTCTTCGCCGCCTTGCAGAACCCTTTCACATCCTCATACGCGCAATCCTTCGCTTTCCAGCAATGGTACGTATCCGCGATCTTTTTAATCTCCTCATTCGTCAATTCGCGATTCTTACGAGTGACCATCACACCCATCTTTCGGGCATCAATGAACAGGATCTCATCGTGACGGTCTCGATATTTATGATTGTGACGATCGCGTGAAACGAACCACAGACAAACAGGGATCTGCGTTGTATAAAAGAGTTGTGGAGGCATGGCGACGATGCAGTCTACGAGTCCGTTCTGGATGAGGTTGCGGCGGATATCCCCTTCACCCGACGTATTCGAGGAAAGCGAGCCGTTCGCCAAGACGAATCCGGCAATGCCCGTTGGCGCGAGATGGTGAATAATATGCTGAATCCATGCATAGTTCGCATTCCCGGCCGGAGGCACCCCGTATTTCCAACGCACATCGTCTTTTATCCGCTCACCTCCCCAGTCGCTGATATTGAATGGGGGATTCGCGAGAATGTAGTCCGCCTTCAAATCCTTGTGGACGTCATGATGGAAGGTATCCGCGCTATGCGGTCCAAGATTCCCCTCAATACCTCGAATCGCCAAATTCATCATGCATAAGCGCCACGTGGTCGGATTCGATTCCTGCCCATACACGGCGATATCATTCTTGCTTCCGCCCTGCGCCTCGATAAACTTTTCACTCTGCACGAACATGCCACCGCTTCCGCAACACGGATCGTACACGCGCCCCTTATACGGCTCAATCATCTGAACGAGCATCTTGACCACGGACTGTGGGGTGAAAAAC
>CAZWYJ010000020.1:8049-17952 GCA_964638165.1 uncultured Gammaproteobacteria bacterium
CTCGCCACCTCCCTTACCTTCAGCGGAAGCAAAACGTCCCAAGAAATATTCATACACGCGCCCGAGGATATCCTTACTCTTGCTTTCCGCATCACCAAGACCAATGCCACTCACGAGATCAATCAGCTCGCCTAGCCTCGTTTTATCCAAATCGGGACGCGCATATATCTTCGGCAACACGCCCTTGAGACTCGGATTGTCCTTTTCAATTGCGATCATCGCATCATCAACCATCTTTCCAATATCCGATTTCTTCGCATTCGCTTGCAAAAACGTCCACCGCGCCTCTTTCGGCACCCAGAAACAGCCCTCTCCTACGTAAGGATCCTTATCCTCCTCCATGCCGTCATAGTAATCGCTATCTGCAAGAATCGTTTCCCGAACCGCCTGAAAAGAGTCGGAAATGTACTTCAAAAAGATGAGCCCGAGGACAACGTGTTTATACTCCGACGGATCCATATTGTTCCGCATCTTATCCGCGGCCGCCCAAAGCTTCTCCTCAAAACCAATATTTGCTGACGTTTGCTTGCTCATGAAACCCATCTTATCAGAGCCGTTCCTGCATAAATAGCCCGAAATATCAATCCCCCTCACCGGTCACGCCTTCGCGGGTGTGGCCGGTTCCTTTTTACCCCCCCATAAAAAATCCGAGGTCGCTCCACGTGGAACGACCTCGATACGAACAGAGCAGAGACTTTTTCAAGAATCGCGCACTACCGTGGCCGCGATCGCCACATGGCCACACCTTTCGTGACCGTCTCATACACGGCGCGAACGATCGTCTGACCGAGAGCCGTGTGCATGCCGGCGAATTCGAGAGGGGCATTTGAGAACCGAGCGTCCGGAGCGGAGCAGATCGCCACGCAATCAGTGCCGGTCGCCAAACGAAGTATCCCATTCGAGCCGAAAAGTCCGGCTTCCAGTATGGCTTGCGTCTTAGCCCTTTCCGCCATCGCCATGGCCTCCAGCATGGCTTTTGGTTGCATGGAACGATTGACCGCCACAGTCACATTAACCGTTCCCGCTCGCATCATGGACACCGATGATTCCTCGGACAAGCCCGGGACTTCGCCGATCGCCAAGGCAGTGCCAAGACCGCACGTGCAGTAGGCGAATGCCGCCAGACCATCCGGGCCTTCGACGGATGCCGAGACTCCGGCGATCTGTGGCACGGTCGTGAAGAGCAAAACGACCTCCGATACATCGCACTCGAGCTCGCGAGCAACTCGCTCGCGATCACGCTCGGCGCACTGAGAGCAGTTCCCGCGCGTGCAGGCGTGGCAATGCTCATGATCAACGGTGAGATTCGCCACGGCGCAAATTCGTGTGATGCCGCCATCCCCCAAGTAATCCCAGGAGAGACATGCGGCGCTCGTTTCAAAAAGAACAGCGGCGAGTGAATCGCCAAACGTCGTCAGTTGCCACATGTATCACCTCCGAAAAAGACAATGGCGGGAGAAATGTTTCATAAAAAACCCCATTTGTCAATGCCGACAACACCCGTTATGATCATCACATACGTCTATGGAACCCCTCCTGGCACTCGCCGTGGCCATCGTGCTCGACCTCGCCATCGGCTGCCCGCCGTGGCCGTACCACCCCGTGCGACTCATCGGTCGGCTCGCGACGAATCTCGAACCGCGGATGCGCCGACTCCTGCCACGGTCGGAGAGACTGGCCGGCATTCTGTTCGTTCTCGGAATTCTCACGATCGTCCTCATTGCGAGCGCATGGCTGTACCGGGTTCCGTGGACATGGCGCTGGCCGATCGAAGGCGTCCTCCTGCATTTTTGTCTTGCGTATCGGTGTCTGCGAGATGAAGGCCGGCGGGTCATGACGGCACTTGGCGATGGAAAGATAGATGAAGCCCGAGAGCGACTGCAATGGCTCGTGAGTCGCGATGTGAGCCAAGCTCCCCCAACGCATATCATCCGTGGCACGATCGAAACAATGATGGAAAATTCGTCAGATGCGATCATCGCACCGCTCTTCTGGTTCGCCGTTGGTGGGGCGCCGGCAGCACTGCTCTACAAGGCCGTGAATACCATGGACTCCATGGTCGGATACCGCACCCCGCGCTACCTCGCATTCGGCTGGGCCGCCGCGCGACTCGACGATCTCGTCAACCTCATCCCCGCTCGGCTCACAGGCATCCTCATGGTCATCGCCGCGGCCATCCTCGGGGGATCGCCACGCATGGCCCTGCGCGCATGGTGGCGCGATGCGCAAAAAGGCCCATCCCCAAACGGAGGCATTCCGATCGTCACCTTTGCGGGAGCGGAAGACATCGGGCTCGGTGGCGACTGCGTGAATCCGGACGGCTCCATAATCCACATCCCTCATGTCGGCGGACACCGGGCAACGCTCCTGATCGCGGATGCACATCGTGCCCTCCATTATCTTGGACTCATCACCGCGCTTGCGCTCATCACGGTCGCATGGACGAGATATTAATGCGGGGTTCCTGCGCAAGCCCTTGACTCCCCTCCCGGCCCATGCCACTCTAGGCCCGTCAGCAAAACCGCGCTGTACGCGCACCTTCCATAAGGGGGTCGAATGGACCTGAGATACTGGGCAATCAATCAACTCGCCGGCTTCATCCATCGTGAAGTCAGCTTCCTCGATCCGGAACGGGATCGGGCATCAGCCGACTGGAGAGCCGCGGAGCAGTGCATTGACGACCGTGGTTTCGGCGAATTGCTCCGAAACGCGATCCAAAGTCAGGGTTCGCCGAGCGAAGACACGCTGGAAGCATACGATGCGAGATACGGACAATGGTTCCATGACTCATGGATGTCCCCGCTCCTGTCGAGCGGAGAATTTTTCGCGGACTACCTCCCTTCCCCGCCATACGGCGGTCTCTCCAGGAATCCCGGACGCCCCAGACCGCAACCCGAACCCATTCACGCCGAACGCTGGGTGAAGAGCAAGCTCGCCCGCATCATCTCCGAAACGGTCGAGAACCCCGGCGGGGACGATCGCCGAGAGCGGGATTGGTTCACGGCGGAATGGCTCCTTCAGCGCGATGAGAATGGAATATCCCTCGCCACGATCATCCAGCCATTCATTGATGACGGCTCCGTGATCACCGAGCGCCAAGCGGATCGCATGTTCGGTCGCATCGTCTTCGAGTGCTGGCAGAGATCGCTCAGGAGCCTTTTCGAACAAGCGCCCCTCCGATCATCGTATGGGCGGATCCGCTTCGGCTGATCCTCCCGCACGGTCATCTCTGCATAGTCATCACGCCGCACGGAAACTCCATCCGTGCGGCGATCTTTTTTATTCCATCTAAAAGAAGAAGCGCGCTCACCAACGGTGAACGCGCTCTCGGAGAAAAACCATCAGCACACGAAACGCGAACTACTTCTTTCTCGGTTCCGGTTCCGGAATGAGCGGGAAAAGACGACCGCGACGCCTGGTGAATGACCCCAATCCTCTTGGATGACCCGGATCCGAAGGACGGTCGGATGAAGCCGCTGATACCGGAGGCGATCCGGGCGAGGACGGACGCGACAAACCCGGAGAAGATGGCGAGGGAGGTAATCCTCGTGGTCGCTGGACAATCGTCGGAGGCGCCGAGTTCGGCGGAATGCTGGCACGCGCCGTAGCAGGCTTCCCTTTCACCCCATAGCTCAATGCGCGAGCCGTAACCACGATCGGCTTCCAATCCTGGAATGAGATGATGGGGTTACGCTCTCGGAGATCTTGCATGATGCTCCGGTACAGCTCCTGATCCCTTGGGAGAGTGAAAGCTCGCTCCACTTCAACGAGAAGCGCATGGGCCGAAAGCGTCTGCCCTTCTGCGAGCCTCTCGTTTTTTATCATGTCCTGAATGAGTCTCGCGGGGCGACCAATGGTCAGGGAGATGGGCAAGCGCCGACCGCTACAGATGCTTACTCCAACCGATAAAGATTCATTGATGTGCCGCGTTTCATACCAGGGAAACGCCGTCTCTTCTCGCAAGATGTACTCGATCCGATACGGATCATCAGCAAGCTCTGGCGCGAGTGAAACCACGCGAATGAACGGGGGCTTTATTCCACATCCCACTGGCCCGGATCTCGATGAATCCATGATATCTCCCTCCTCACCGTACACGTAGGTACGGCAATGGCACGTGTGTGATAGGTAAAGATTTCCAAAGGTTCAAGAATTTGATCTTAGCTGAACCTTCTAAAAAAGGAAAGGAGCCTTTAAAAAACGATGAGTCGCGATGCGTTGCCTGCCCGCCATTGCTTCGCGCAGGCGATGGCAGGCGGGGACCGAGAAAACTTGCGATCCGTACTCAACAGTACGGTGAGCGAGTTTTTGAGGGAAACGCGAGCGAATCGCGTTTTTTAAAGGCTCCTAGAAATAGATGCGCGCCGATCGGGATGACCCCCAACCGGCGCGCGATGAGACGAGCGCTTCAGAACTCACGCGGATCGCGAAGATGATTTGAGGCGCGCCAAACCGTCTTCTCTCGGCTTCGCTTTTAAGCTGGGTCGAGCCGGCAGCTTCCCCGCGTCCCGAAGACGCGAGAGATTCTTCCGGACGCCGGCCCCCGCCCACTTCGCGATCTTTCCTCTGCCACCCGGTTTGCGCGCTCCGTACTCCTGCTGGAGGTTGGGCATCGCGGGTGTCTTCGACATTCGCTCCTTCACTTGCACGCCGTACACGATCGCAGATCCGTCCTCCCGAAGAGGCCGGAGATCCTGACGAACGAGTGTTGCGAAGAGATCAATCCATGCTCCACTCTCAACAGGATCGAGCGGGAAGAGATCCCACTCCATGATCCGTTCACCGGAAGACCTGCGAAGCCCGCCTCGAATGAGCCGGATACGGCCGGCCTTCTCATAGAGATGGACCGCGTCGTTCTTCGTGAACTTGCCAACAATGCCCTCGGACCGTTCTTCGCAGAGAAACCGGATCGCGAGATCATCCGCCTCGATCACGGAAAGGCGCAGCCTCGCGAATGCCCCGATCACGCCGAGCGCGCGATCCGCCTCTTCCCGAGAAATCGGCTCCGACTTCGCGGAAAGAATGGGGAGTCCACGGAGCGTGGACACTTTCGATCCGGCCGGACGCAGAAAAAGCACGCGATCTCCGCGAAAGAAGGAAATGGATCTTTCGAGGAGATTGATTTCTCCCATATCCCCGGTCTTGAGTTCTGTTCTCGTTCCTAGAAGGGACAGTTCGTATTGCACGCAGCCTCCTTTTTATGCTTCGCCTCGTGCAGACCAAGATAGCTTAGAGAAAAAATGTACGTTTGGGAAGGGTTTCAAAAAAAACGGGAACGCGTCCCGTTTTTTTTGATATTGTATTTTTGATCCCTCGTTTCTTGCGTTTTTCGAAACGAGATGAATTGCGCCGCTCATCGAGACTTTTGAAAAAGGATGGATGACGCCTCCCGATCTATCCCGATAATCATCGGGATAGACATCGGGAAAGTCAGTCGCCTTTTTCAAAAGCCTTTCACTTGATTTCGTAGACGGAACGCGTAAACACCAACCCCTCCTGACGATACACCACGAGCCGGTTCTTCGCGTCGAAAGACATGTTGAAGAGATAGGTAGCCACGTAGCCCGGAGCATAGACGCGAGATGCGTCCGCATCGCCGAAGCTCGGGTCTTTCGCGGATGGCCACTGCTTCCCGTACACGCCGAGCGAGATATCATTCACCCAGAGTTCCGCAACAGGGACAGACGGGTAATCGAGCGCCTGCAGGAGCAGACGGCCGGTCTCACTCACGTCAAAGACGTATGGGCGAGAAACAAGCTTCCACTCCTTCTCCGGGGTCCACACGTGTCCGAAGTCATCCGTGGCAATCGGCGTTTTCGTGATCGGATTGAGGCGAACGGATGTCGGCTCCCACGAGAGCGCCGGGGACTGACCTTTGAAGACGATGTGCCATGCTCCATCCGCGGAACGCGCGCGATACGCGATCACATTGTCGAGCGCGTCCGTCACCAATGCCCCGACCTGCGTCCACGCCTCTTCATCCACGCCCGCATTCACGATGTGCCAAGCCTCGCCCACGCGCACGCGGTACGCCACGTCTTCCGTCTGCTTCACGTATGAAACCTCATCAATCCAGTCATACGTTGAGACGATCGCTCCATTCTTCAGGAGATCGTACACGACCGAGTCCCCTTCACTCCGACGAACCGTGTACATCACGGATCCGTCCTTGAGCATCCACGGATTCCCGTCGAGTTCACCGCCGGTCACGACGTATGTCCCCTGATCCGCATAAATCGTTCCGTCAACCATGAAAAACCAGTGACCGGAAATCGGATGCAAGGCAAAACGATCACCGATGAGCGGGAAATCCGAAATCTTCTTGCCGTTCACGTAGGTATACCCGTCCATGTCGAATGACCACACGGCCCCGTCTTCCGTTTCAAACGTGTTGTAGACCGTCTTCGTGACCTTCCCGGCGTCCGCACCCAAGACCGAAGCGACCCGCTCGAACCACGCGTTTGTTGTTGGGACAGATGGATCGTACGCAAAGGATTGATGCTCCTTCATCATCTCATCAGCTTGGCCGGTTCCGTACATGGCCGCGAGGAGCGGTTCCCGAACGCTCTTTGCAAAGCGCACGTCGGTTGGCGCCTCATACAAATTTCCATACCGCTGTTCCGAATCTCCGTACGTCTTCTGGATCGAAGGGAGAGTCATCACCTCAAATTGAACCGGGTGCTCGGTGCTCGTACTCGCCGCGCCGATGATCTCATGGGAAACGAGCATGGTGTTCTGCGGACGAATATACGAAGAAAGTACCACGCATGCCGAGTTCTTCGGCTTGATGAGCTTGGAAGGCACGATCTGTCGGAGATTCGTCATCGTGAGCAATTCCGGATTCGCCGTAAAGAGAACGGCCGCGCACTCCGCGTCGCCATAGATCGAGGCGGCGAGCCGACGGACTTCGACCTCAATGCTCGGGTGAATGGCGGCGGAAGCCGTCTGTGCTGAAAGGCCTGTGGCGATGATCGCGAGGACCATGAGGCCACGGAACAGATAGGGTGTTTTCATAGGGGAAAATAGGTTGCCAAGAACGTAACATAGGCTGGGAAGGGAGGCAAGGAGAGCGTTGTTGATCATGGCTGTGCCATCCGAAACCCCGCCCTTTTGGGGCGGGGTGAAGGATGGTGCCGAGGGTCAGAATTGAACTGACGACGCCAGCCTCTTCAGGGCTGCGCTCTACCACTGAGCTACCTCGGCATGAGGTGTTACGATGTTACTCTTGAAATGAGCCTGCCGAAGCCCTGAGCGAGCCCGAGTCCCGAAGGGCGAGGGCGAGTCGAAGGGTACCTCGGCATGAATGCCTAGGACATCCGCGTTCGGCGCATAACTTCGTTCCCTCGGATGCACTCGGGACAGGCGTCATCTCCGCTCCTCACTCAACGTATCGTTCATACGTCTCGCTTCGGTGCTCGATTTCTCCTCGTTCTGCATCCAAACGCGGATGTCCTCAATATCCTCAATGTACGTGCCTATTTAACACCCTTCTTTCCGCGCTTCTTTTTGGACTCGGATGCGCGCGTCAGAATATTCCCTTCGCGGATAAAATGCAAGAGCTCGCCCTTCTCCGCATCCTCCTCAAACTTTCGGAACAGGACGAGCAAAATCAATGCCAGAGCCGTGGAAATGATCGAGATGAGCCATAATCCGAATCCCGTGGCAATGCCGATTGCCGCGACGAACCAGAGCGTAGTCGCGGATGTCAGGCCTTTAACAAAGCCCCTGGATTGAATGATGACGCCTGCGCCGATAAAACCGATACCCTGGATGACAATGGAGGCCATACGCGTGGGATCCGTGGCCGCACCACCCAACCCTTGCGTTTGATCCGCGACAATCAAGCCCGAAAGCGTCATGATCCCCGATCCTAGGCCCACGAGTGCATGCGTGCGAAGGCCCGCGGGCTTACCATGAAATTGACGTTCCAGCCCGATGAGGGCGGAAAATACCATGGCGGCGAACAGGCGAATGATAAGATCTTCTTGTGAGATGTACATACCCCTCCAAAGGAAACACGTAAGAGCCTGTTCAGAATCTTATGTCCAGATAAAACCTTCAAATTTCAAGCGAAAACCATGAAGCCCGACGAAACGTATCGGGATACGTTGAGGAGGGATGAATGGTTTGCAGCTGAAATTTGGAGGTTTGATCGGACAAGCGATGAGAACATCAATAAATGTCGCGTTAAGATTCTGAACAGGCTCTTAGGCAAAGTATACGGCGGGACTTGCCAACGGTCAAGAAATCAGGTACGATTTTGCCACCTTTCGGATGCGCTGGATTGCAGGAACATTGGAACGTTTGAAAAGCGATGAGTCGCGACGGGCTGGAGCGAAAAAAATTGCGAGCCGTACGTAACAGTACGGTGAACAAATTTTTGAGCGAAGACCTAGCGAATCGCGCTTTTCAAACGTTCCAGAAAGAAGGGCGTGTAGCTCAGGTGGTTAGAGCGTTACACTGATAATGTAAAGGTCCCTGGTTCGAGTCCAGGCACGCCCACCATCACGTAGAACGTGACACGTCGCATAGAACGCGACACATCAAACAATCGTCGGCAACATGCTGGCGGTTGTTTGTTTTGGTTCGCCCGGCAAACGCAAGGCGCCCCGCGACTGCGGGGCGAGTCCAGGCACGCCCACCATCAAACATCTCTCCAGAACGGAGGGATTTTTGTTTTGAGAGTACATTCGAACTTTGCGGAGACCGCTTGGTCAGTCTAAAAAAGTTATGAAACAAAAGTGGCTTAGATTAGAGAGGAAAGATCTTTTGGCTCGTGGGACGTTTGATCGGCGCAATCAAAACAACATTCACGGAATTGATCCATCAACCTAATATAAAGCCGCCCCCACGAGATAGAGTAGGGGGCGGCAACCGACAGTTACTGACGATGCGAACGGCTTTCAGGAATCCTGACCACCAATCGCCTCATGAAGGAACCATATCATGTATTCCATCGTCGCTTTCGTGTGTGCACAATGTGCATCATCACCATCACTTACCGATAGCCCGCGATCAACGGGGTGATGGAAGCATCCATATCCGCACGTAGCGAGAGCAAAGCAATCGAGACAGTGAGCATTATGGATCGGGAGCGCCCAACGCCATTCGTGATCACGCATGAAGTCAAAGACGTTCAAATTCGGATCGCTGACATTGCCAATCACGTAGTCTCCGTTCGCGTGACAGTAGGCTACACCACCATCAGGATTCACTACGAGCTGATTGCCAAGCGCTCCGCAATCAGCGTACTTAAATACACCGTCAGCGAAATCGCCAATTTTGCGCTCCACGCGGTCCTCGGTCATCCCGAGTTGCCTTGCGAGCTTGTGGGCTGCGATCATTCCCTCTGCAGCCATTGCAATATAGTCCGCCCGAGAAATCTCTCCGAGACGCTCAAGACTGGAATCGCCGATGAGGTTAAAACTTAAAGCCTCGACACCCATCTCTTCGTGAACCCATCGGATAATCGCGGGGAGATCCGCAACCATAGCAGGCGTAATCGTTACTGAAAGGCTCACGAGCACTCCAGCCTCCTTTAGGTAGCCGAGCGCCCTCTTAATAAGATGGTACGTGCCACCACCAGATGCTAAGTGCCTATACCCGTCGTTCAATCGACGAGGCCCGTCGACTGACAGACCAACGGCCACGCCGTTCGTAGCCATGTACTCAGCCCGATCTCTCGTAATAAGCGATCCATTCGTGACGACTACCAGCTTGGTGTCGTCCGACAGATCACCTGTGGCGATCCTCCCCCTCACGTATCTCACCGCAAAGTCAAAGACTCGCCAATTCATGAGTGGCTCTCCGCCATAGAATTGAATCTGCGGCTCTAAGGGCTCGTTCACCGACATTGCAATATGCCGAATGAACTGATCGATAGCAACCTTAGCAATCGCCTCG
>CAZWYJ010000021.1:0-17592 GCA_964638165.1 uncultured Gammaproteobacteria bacterium
GCCCCTGGGGCAGTTCCCACTCATTAAGCCACCAGCTTGCTGGTGGTGTCTAACTCTAGCTGAGGAATCCCTTCTTTGGCAGTTTTTACGGTCGTTTGCGCTAATGGGATGCTCTTACTTCTGGCAAATACATAGATCGTGTTAACCCCCCGTTCTAAGGCGCTTTCGATTGCTCTAATGTATCTATCCGGACCCAGTGCTACATTTTCTGGCTTTGCAACCAAGACAATGGCGACCCGTATGTTTGTGCGCACGAAGTGCAGGTCGATATTTACGCCTATGAAGCCACGGCCCTTTCTAATCTCGATCGCGTGGCTTACACGTATCGAACGTGGGCGTCCCTGTCTGGTTACTCGGCGCGTCGTTCAAACAAGATGTGCTAGTCGTTCTTTCCTTATCTTTACGTGGGGCGATGCTGAGAAGCGTCGCCCTTGCTTATTTTAGGCTAGAGAGTATTATTTCTCGTAAATATGAAAAAAATAGCTATTTGATCGTGGCAATCGTTTGTTTACTTGTGATTGTTGGCGTCGTTGGATTTCAGTGTCTACTCCATAGCACCGTCCAGAAAGGTGAGGTCGGTCGTTCTTCAGAAAATTTCGTCCTGTTAAAGCAAGCGATGCTCACACCTTCGGCTAATGGTATTGTTCTTAGGGGCGAATCCGTGCAGTTCCTTACTAAGGACACCGGTATGGATGCTGCGGCTATCACAGATGGCGTCTGTACAGAAGAGGATATTGCAAACGCTACATGTTTAAACAATCTCTTCTACATTCGAGATAACGGATACCAGATCTCAATTCCAGTATCAAAAGATGTTGTCGTGGAAAAGATTGATCAACAAAATGAAGTTGCTCCGAATGGTGTCGTTGTTCAGACGGTGGATGCTTTTTTGGAAGCTAAACAAGAGCTTCCATATCTGCTACGCGTTGAAGTATCAAATAATGAAGCGGTCAGAATTGAAGAGGTGTATATCCCTTAAGGGGAATAGTTTGTTGACAGCAAGCGTCTTTGTTTAAAATATTAAAACGCTTAAAATTATAACGCCGTTAGTAGTCTAGGGTCAGAGTGAGTGTGAAAAAGCAAAACCGCCCTTTCGAGCGGTTTTGCATTGGAGGCGGTCGCGACCTTCGTAGCTCCAACACTCGACAATGAGTGGCGGAGCCACGGCGGTCGCGACCGCCGTGGCGGAGAGGGAGGGATTCGAACCCTCGCACGGTTTGACCCGTCTAGGAGATTAGCAATCTCCCCCCTTCAGCCTCTTGGGTACCTCTCCGTGTTTCGTTTTAACGATCTTTTTCAACGCACTAAACATCTTTCCTCGCCTTCAGCCCCTGCCCCGCGCATGCGGGGTCTTCGTGAGTTTGTGGCTGAAGACTTTCTTTGAGTCGCTTCCGAAGATCTTTTTTTCCGTCGCTTGTTTTAAGAAATTTCTCTCTTCGTTCGGCTTCAGGCTTCGTAAGATATGCTTCGTACGCGATTAAGGCAAGCGGACGACGATGCCTTGTGGACTCCACTTTTCCTCCGGCGTGTTCTTGAAAACGACGCTTGAGATCTCCCGTGGAACCCACATAGAACCGCCTATCTTTTTGGCTCAATAAGATATACACGTAGTGCATAGGGGATTCGCCCCGCAGTCGCGGGGCGCCCTGCGGATGCAGGGCGAACCCTCGCACGGTTTGACCCGTCTAGGAGATTAGCAATCTCCCACCCGCATACGCGGGTCTTCGGCCTGCATTCGCAGGCCTTCGCCTTCTGTACCCTTGCCCCGCGCATGCGGGGTCTCCAATAGGACATTGAGCTAAAGGCGTCGAAAGCTTACCAATAACCCTGATATTGGGCAAGACGAGGGGATTGTGGTAGTTTTTAGGGCAGATATGGATATTTTTCTTAGCATCTTCATGCTCTTCCTCGCATTCCCGGCCTTTTGCCTATTACTTGGGCTACATTCCCTCGTCTTCCGCCCATTCTCCTGGATGTTTTTGATCGCCACGATTGCGCTCTTCTGTGGCGCACGCAGACTGTGGCAAAAGCGAAACGATCTCTCGATCATGCTCATTCCTCCGATCTCGCTCTTGAGCCTGTGGATTTCGATCTTCGTAAGCACGTGGGCATATCGTCTCTCGCCATATCACCATGATGGACTGCCTTATCGTTATGGCGGATTCCCGATTCGAAATTTCCTTTTTCCTCCTTCATCCATGGGCTCGGACTATATTCCTGTGGACATGTGGCCCGGATTCTTCGTGAATATGCTATTTTGGATCGCGGTCTCGGTTTTTGTGTGGTGGGTGATCTTCCGCGTGCCAAGCCGAAAAAAGCGGGTGACGACACGATTGGTGCTTTGGGTGAGCGTCCTTTCCGCGGTCGTTTCCTTGATTAGCCTCGGTTTTTTGGTGATTCAGTTTGATTGACCCGTATTTAAGCGTTCGAGGACTTGTCTGAAAGAAGGCGGGTCCTCTTTGCGTATGAGCTTATGCAGGCGGTCAATGGGCCCGATCGCTTGATAAATCCTATAATGATGACGAACTATGAAAAAGAAGATTGCAATAACGTCCGCTGCCGTTCTTACGCTCGCCGTTGCGGCTATGGCCGTTCCCTCGGTGTACGCGCAGACCGCAGAGACGGTAAAGAAGGTCGGTTGTGACATGATGGAACGAGGTGCGGGTTTTCACCGCGGAGGTTTTGACAATGCCAAATTCCTCGAAGAGCATGCGGTGATGCTTGGTATCACGGCTGATGATTTGAAGACGCGACTCGAGTCCGGAAAGACGATAAAGGACATCGCGTCCGATCTCGGGATCTCGGAAGAGACCTTGCAGGCCAAGATGCAAGAGCAACGCGCAACGCGTCAGGCCGAGATGAAAGCCACGATGACGGCGAAGCTCGCGCAGGATGTTGCGGACGGAAAGATCACGCAGGAGCGGGCTGATAAAATGCTGGAACGCCTCCAAAATCCGAATGCAAACAAGCATGGGTTCGGATTCGGTGGTGGGTTCGAAGGGATGGGTCGCCATGGCGGACCCCGTCCATCCGGTGCGCCGGGTACAGTGGACGCCCAGTAATTCAGAACGCCCCGATGAGTCATGCATTCGGGGCGTTTTGATTTTCTGAACCTTTTTTCCTGTCACCCCGCCCTTCGCGAAGAAAGTGGCGATTTATGCAAGGTACCGATGCATCAAATTGTGGAAGAACCTATGAAAAACGATGAGTCGCGACGGGCTGGAGCGAGAAAACGACGAAGACGTATGCAACATACGTTGAGGAGTTTTCGAGTGAAGCCCGAGCGAATCGCGTTTTTCATAGGTTCCTAAAGTTGCCTCCCCACATCCGCCTCGCTACTATGCTTATATGCTCACCTGGATGGATTCGGTTGCGGCGATTCCGGAGCTGAATGCCGCCCAAAAACGCGCGATCCGTGCCTACGGTGCGCGCACGATTGGCGATCTCCTCCGCGTGCTCCCCCGGCGATACGACGACTACTCGCGGTGCACGCCGATTGCGCGAGCGCGCATGGGCGAGCCCGTCACACTGCGCGTGACCGTGGAAGAGATAAAGAAGATGCCGGGATTTCGGCGGCGCATCACCATGATCCGTGGCAAGGTCAAAGATGCGAGCGGAACATTGAACGTGATTTGGTTTAATCAGCCATGGCTCCTCGAGCACCTCATTCCCGGACGTGAGATTTTCCTCTCCGGCACCATTAATTTCCGTCCGCGCTTCGGCAAGCAGATGTCGAATCCGATCTGGGAGGATGCGAGTGATCCGCTCATCGCCGGATCTGTTGCGCCCGTGTACCCGCTCACCGGGTCCGTGGCGCAAAAGACCATGCGCGAGCTCATGGCATCGGTCATTGATCAGGTCGAGGAAGTCTCGGACCCGATCCCATCCACGATCATCGCATCGGTCTCGCTCCCGGGTCGCGTGCAGGCGTATCGGTGGACGCATCGGCCGAAAACGCTCGCGGAAGCAGAGGAGGGGAGGCGACGCCTGGCTTTTGATGAGTTCTTCGCGTATCGGCTGGCGCTCGGGTCTGCCAAGGAGGAAGCGAAGAGCGCGGGAGCGCCGCGCATCCCTTTTGATGAGGCATTCGCGCGCACCTTCGTGTCAAAACTACCGTTCGCGCTCACGGATGATCAGAAGCGCGCGGCATGGGCCTCGTTTCAGGACATGGACCGCGATGTTCCTATGGCACGCGCGGTCGCGACCGCCGTGCCTATGCGTCGCTTGATTCAGGGTGATGTCGGAAGTGGAAAAACCGTGGTCGGCGCATTCGTGATGGCCATGACGTATCGGTCAGGACATTCGGCGGTCATGATGGCGCCAACCGAGGTTCTGGCAAAACAGCACGCGGTCACGATTCGGCGATTCCTGGCATCCGGGGACCCGGTCGCGATCATGTTGCTCACGTCCTCGGAAAAGAAGATCTGGGAAGGCGGGGAAGAGAAGAAACTTTCTCCGGTGGATGCGCGCGAACGCTTGCTTGCCGGGCGCGTGGTCGTCATTGGCACGCATGCCTTGCTCGTGCGGGACATGTTGCCACCGGATACGGCGCTCGCGATCGTGGATGAACAGCATCGTTTTGGCGTATCGCAACGGGAAGCGCTCTCGGTTGCCAAGCGCCCGGATGGACTGGTGCCGCACCTCCTTTCCATGACCGCCACGCCGATTCCGCGCTCGCTCGCCCTCACACTCTACGGCGATTTGGACATGTCTCTTATCCGCATGAAGCCGAATGGACGCCGGCCGATCGCCACGCGCGTGCTCGTGGGCGAGGAGCGCGAGATCTGCTATGAGGCGATCAAGGCGGAGGTGAAGAAGGGACATCGTGTATTCATCGTCTGTCCGCTGATTGATGAGTCCGATGTGCTCGGCGTGAAGTCCGTCACGGAGGAGGCGAAGCGTTTAGCATCCGGTCCACTCCAAGGTCTTCGCCTCGGCGTTTTGCATGGCAAGATGTCTCCGAAGGACAAGGATGGCGTCATGGGGGAGTTCAGCGAAGGTCTGCTCGATGTCTTGATCTCGACCACGGTGATTGAAGTCGGCGTGGATGTGCCGGAAGCCACGATCATGGCCATCGAAGCTGCGGAACGGTTCGGACTCGCGCAGCTCCATCAGCTCCGTGGTCGCGTTGGGCGATCCGAGCGTCCGTCCTCCTGTTACCTCCTCACGGACACGGATGGCCCGTCATTTGACCGGCTCCGCGTGCTGGAACAGACGGATGACGGCTTCGTGATCGCAGAAGAGGATCTCAAACGTCGCGGGGAGGGGAATCTCCTCGGCATGCAACAGTCCGGTGCCGCGCTCTTTAAGAGCGGTCGTGCCACGGACACGGATTTGATGATCGCGGCGCGTGAAGCCGCGAACACGCTCTTCGCGCAGGACGCTGACCTCGCGGACTACCCGGAACTTCGCGCGATCGCGCAGGAGATCAGAGAGACGAGCCATCAGGAGTAGGGGGACGGCCCTCCCCCAGCCCCTCTCTTCCAACACGCCTGACGTACTCACCCCCGGCCCCTCTCTTTCAGAGAGGGGAGGTTTTTGTTTGATGATCTAAAAAATAGTTCCCTTCTTATTCCCCCTCTCTGGAAGAGAGGGGGTTAGGGGGTGAGTATTTACCTCCCCATCGCCTTCTCAATCGCCTCGCGAATGGATTCTACTTCGATCACGGTGATCCCGGAGTTTTTGATCTTCGATCCCTTTGGGAGAATGACTGTGGTGAATCCGTGGCGCTCGCATTCGCGCACGCGGAGGTCCGGGAAGGGGATCGGGCGGATCTCTCCGCCGAGCCCGACTTCGCCGAAGGCCGCGATCTTCGGGTTGATCGAGATGTCTGATGTGCCGGAGGCGATGGCCAGGCAGATCGCGAGGTCGAGTGCGGGTTCGCGAGCTTTGATTCCGCCTGCGGCATTCGCGTACACGTCTTTATCAAGCGCGCGGATGCCGGCGCGTTTGGCGAGAACCGCGAGGAGGAGGCCGAGTCGGCTACTATCAATCCCTGTTGTCCGGCGAACTGGTGTTCCGTATCCGGCGGGCGTCACGAGCGCCTGGAGCTCGATCAGCATGGGGCGATGACCCTCCATGAGGCAGGACACCACGGAGCCGGAAGTGTTCATGGGGCGCTCACGGATGAGCTCTGCGCTCGGATCATCTACGTTCTGCAGGCCGTCCTCGGTCATGGTGAGAACCGCGACATCGTCCGCTGCGCCGAAGCGGTTTTTGAATACGCGCAGGATGCGGAAGCGTTCGTCGTGGTCACCTTCGAGCATGAGGACCGTATCCACGATATGCTCAAGGAGGCGCGGACCCGCGATCTCGCCGTCTTTCGTGACCTGACCCACGAGGATGGTTGAGATATTATTCCGTTTTGCGGTCTCCGTGAGGAGCGCGGAGCAGGCTTTGACTTGCGTGGGGCTGCCGGTGGTGCCGGAAACATCTTGCATGGAGAGAGACTGGATGGAATCCACGATCGCAAGGTCGGGTTTTTCATGCGCGACCGTTGCTGCGACGATGTTCGCGTCCGTGGCATCGAGGAAGAGGAGCGTCTCCGGAAGCGAAGGCGCAAGTCGCTTGAGGCGCATGGCGACTTGCGTGGGGGATTCCTCGCCGGTCACGTAGAGTACCCGCGCTCCGTGCGAGGCGATGGCAATCGCTGCCTGTGCGAGGAGTGTGGATTTGCCGATGCCCGGCTCTCCGCTCACGAGCGTAACGCTTCCGGTCACGAGTCCGCCGGAGAGGATGCGATCAAAAAAATCAAGCCCAATGGATCGCCGGGGCATGTCTGCTTGCGTTTGGAGGGAGGCGAAAGTTTCAACGGATCCGGGCTTCTGCGGGGTTCCAATGGTCGGCCGAGCTTCGGAGGTCTCTCCGGCGACCTGTTCCACGACCGTGCTCCATGACCCGCATTCCGTGCACCTACCGGTCCAGCGGGGGAATTGCGCTCCGCATTTGGTGCAGGCGAATGGAGGAGTTTTTGCCATATCAAAACCATCGTGGCACGGCGAAGCAGGGTGAGCAAGGTAAGGGATTTTATTTTATGGGGTGAGACGTCCGTCAGTCATTTCCCACGCTTTCTCTACGACACGCTGAAGGGCGGCTTCATCCCAGTTTCCGGCGCTTGCGAGCTTTGTGAAATTAAACTTTTTGATTCTTCCGCTCGCCATGTCTTCTTCGAGTTCGATATTTCGCCTGCAGCCGTCTGCGTCTTTTTCTGGATCGCAGAGGCAGTTTTTTTCAATCGCATTCGCAATCGCTTTCGCGTAGCCATGGCCACTTGCGTACGACGTTGTGAGGCCAACACAATAGACGAATTTGTAGACGCTTTTGTTGAATGGGACGCAGTGTTTGACGAAGCCCATGTAAGAGCCGATGAATTTTTCTGGTGTGTCCAGATTTTTGAGGCAGTACGCGGTTTCGATCCATAGTTCTCGACCCTGCTCATCGGTGAGCGTCGTATGTGATGCGATGGCCGTGCATTGGTCGCCACATCTATCAGAAGCGATGTAGCTTTGCTTCGAAAAACCGAAAGCCTGTTTTGCGCACTCTCCTCCGTGACCCATGCTTTTAATATTCCATTTATCCACGTATTTTTTCGATTCTTCAGGTGAGAGCGCTGGACCGGAAGAGTTGCCAATTTTGGCGGGTCCGAACGCTACATGAGGGCACAGACCCCCCGTTTCCTTCCACGTGCAGTTGATGCCTGCAAAATTTGCCAAAGTCGAGCATTTATTTTTAAAATCGTCGAACATGTTAATCATTGCACAGGGGGCGGCATTTTGGCTTTCAACGAACATTTGTCCGATGAGGGCGGCGGCGGGAACGCCCGTTTGATTTTGGACTTCGAGATATTTTTGGATCGAGTCTTGCGAAAGGCTTTGACCTCGATACGTCGCTCGCGTCGAGCATTCGAGTGGAATACCGTATGGAGGGGGGTCGACGGATCCGGAAAAGATCGGCGGAGACCCTTCATATACGGCTGTCATCGCCCTCCCGCTGATCATTTCGACATCTAAATTATCAAGTCGTACAAGACTCGGATTCAGCGTTCGCAGGATCAGATTCGCGGAAAAGAGGAGGAGAAGGCCGATCACCGCATCCTTCATGATGCTCTTGCCCGTAGCAATGCTCCCAGCCCCGGAAGATCCTATGAGATAGACAAATCCGCCCCAAATGAACATGACTGTCGCGATGACCGCGGAGATGGAAATGGCGTAACGGTAGATGGCGGAAATGTAGGTTCCGAGGAGGAGCCCTCCATCCTCCGGAGCCACGAAGCCCGGAATATCAACATTGAAATTCGGAATAATGGGCGGAGCCTCTGTTTTTGCCTGTCCGCCGCTCGTAATAGCATCCCCGGCGTCTTTTTGAGTCAGAGAGGCATTCTGCGGAGGCGTTGAGCAGATGCCTCCTTGGTCAATCGTGCGGCACTGCGTCTCCGTGAGAGGTTCTTTATCGCACTCCCAATTCGATCCGAGATCCGTGGCAACAGGGAGCGTTGAGCAATCGTCCGCGTATGCCATCACCGTTTCGTTGACTTTGAGGCATGACGTCATGTAGGCGTTTTCTCCTTTCTGCCTGCACCCGCAACAGATATCGGCCGCTCTCACGAAACCGGTTGGGACGAGGAATGAAAAAAGAGCACAGCCGAGAACGGCCAGGGAAAGAAAAGACGCGAGTGTTCGTTTTGTTTGAATACGCGGATATGATACCAAACTTACGGGTCTTTTAGTAATTCCAGCACCTCCCATGCCACTCAAAATGCATGGCATCCCGGCGCGGGATGGCGGTGCTCCAGTTCTTTCCATTCGGATTCCATCCGTACCCGCCCCAGTAAATGTGGTACTTTGCGAAGATGTCCACGACGTCTTGCGGAATGCGATTCCATTTCGGGTCCGTGAGCGCGCACGTTTGATCCTTCGGGCACATCGTGTTAAAGCAGGGATCAAGGTCAATGGCGGCTCCAAAAGAGTGCATGTCGCAGGAGAGGCAAGGAGGCTGGCCTTTCTCGGCCGCGGCGGCCATTTTTTTATCAAGTTCCGGATCGTAGGAGCCACCATACTGGCTCCCTCGATCAGGATATCCTTTGCCTTTCTTGCACATGCCTTCATACGGAGCCATGCGTTTCATAATAGCCACCCATTTTCCGGCAGGGGAGTTGGGATCAGCGGCTTCGATTTCCGTAAATGCGGATTGAAAGTCCGGAGCCACGATTTGGTGCATGAGCCATTTGCTTCCCAGGAAAGAAACTTTCACCATGCGTTTTCCGATTTCGGCATCCGTGCTGCCATACGTTTCGAGGAAACAGGCATTGCCCTTTGATCCGCTCATGATGGGTGTTTTGACTCCGGTTGTGGCATCCGTTAGGGTCTCCATGGGTTCGTAGGGAATGGTTTGGATAACGGGAATGCTTAGACTTGAAAATTGAGTCAATTTCGGATTCAGCGTTCGCAGGATCAGATTCGCGGAAAAGAGGATGATCAATCCGATCACCGCATCCTTCATGATGCTCTTGCCCGTAGCAATGCTCCCAGCCCCGGAAGATCCTATGAGATAGACAAATCCGCCCCAAATGAACATGACTGTCGCGATGACCGCGGAGATGGAAATGGCGTAACGGTAGATGGCGGAAATGTAGGTTCCGAGGAGGAGCCCTCCATCCTCCGGAGCCACGAAGCCCGGAATATCAACATTGAAATTCGGAATAATGGGCGGAGCCTCTGTTTTTGCCTGCCCGCCACTCGTAATGGCATCACCGGCGTCTTTCTGAATCAGGGAAGCATTCTGTGGGGGCGTTGAGCAGATACCGCCTTGGTCAATCGTGCGACATTGCGTATCCGTGAGAGGCTCTTTATCACATTCCCAATTTGATCCGAGATCCGTGGCAGTGGGGAGTGTTGAGCAGTCGTTTGGATTTTGAAGCGTTGAGGCATCTATCTGAAGGCAGGAATTCGTGAAAACATCAGCGTTTTTTTCGTGACATCCGCAACAGACGTTAGCTGCATTTGTTCTCGTCGGAATCGTCAAAAGCGTCACAAAGGCTATTGCGAAGATACAGGAGGGGATTGTTCGCGATGATGTCATGGCGTCGCCGTCGCTCGTTGAAGAGCGGCGCGAAGGATCGGCGTGAGCGTTTGTGCATCCGTATACCCTTCAATGGCGCGGTCTTCAACGAAGAGGGTTGGGACTTTCGTGATGCCATGCGAAATGGCATCTTCGACGTCTCGATCAATGGCAAATCGAATAGCCGGATCTCGGAGACAGGTGCGGAACTCCTCTTCTTTCAAATTGAGCTTTCGGGCGAATCGGATGAATTCCAGTTCGTCATAGACGCGAGCTTCGGCGAAGAGGAGGTCGTGCATGCCGGAGAATTTTCCCTGTTGCGTGGCGCATCGTCCGGCAATGGCGGCAACGACGGCTTTGGAGTGATCTGCGGCATTCGGGAGGTCTCGCCAAACAGTACGAACGGACGTTTTTCCACCCATGGCAAGAAGGGCATCACGGATGTCCTCAGCCTGTTGCTTGCTCAGTTCACTCTGAAAATCTCCAAAGATAATGAGGGTGATATTGCTGGATGACCCGCCACTGAGCAGTGGATCGGTCGTACGGACGATTGGGACTTGCGGAGGGAGTCCCGCCATGCGCTCGGCGTCCGTGAGGAGGGAGTCCGGAACAAGGTCTCTCGGAATCGGAAGACCTGTGCGGAATCGCGTTTGGCTATCTTCCCACACGCGCATGAAATAAAACGTCGTCATGCCCACAAACGTGAGGGCAAAGATGATGAGGATGGTGAGACGGGACTTTTCCATGGCGTTGCCTTTTTAGAGAATGGTGAAGGTGTAGAGTTTTCCGGTCATCGCGTCGGAGAAGATGAGTTCCGATCCATTGCTCGAAAGGACAGGGTTTTTGACAGACGGGCCTCCATCAGGTTTACCGAGATCGGTGATGAGATTTTCTTCGATATTGATCAGGACGATGCGATCCGTCGTATCTTGAAATTGATCCGGATACAAGCCTGCACCCGAAGGCATCTCTTCGGGTACGGCGCAGATAATCTCGAGCTCATTCGCCCACACGCATTTGTGCGCCCATGTGAGCACGGAGAGTTTTCGACGATCCTGATTGACGTTCCCCGGCGCCCCTCCGGAAATCCAGAGTTCCGGCTTGTACTCACTCGCGATCGTCCATACGCTGTAGAGAACAGTTTGACCGGAAGGCGACCAGAGCGGTTCAAAGCCACGCCCTTCTACAAGGAGCGCGCTGTAGTTTTCGTGATTTTTTCCGATGAGGATGATTTCTTGGCGATCGAATCCCTTTGCCTGGCCCGTGGTGGCATAGGCAACAACTTCGTTATTGGGTGTCCATGCCGGAAACGCTTTATCCGAATTTTCGCCGAGCGGCTCAATGGCCTGCGCCCCGGATCCATCCGGGTTTGCGATAACGAGGTATCGTGATTCCGGAGAATCGGCTTCGCTCTTTGCGATAATCTTTGTGTCATTGCCGGAGAAAGCGAAGTCGTTCCAGTGCTTCGGGAGCGTCGTTTGCCTTTGGGTCGTGAAATCGTAGAGGACATTGGAGCCGTCAGGGAAGGTGAGGATCGCCTTGTCGGTCGCATTTCCCCATGCGACGGTATCAACATTCGAGAATGTCCTGTCGCTCAAAGGCGTGATAAGCCCGTTTAAATCCACGGAATAAAATTTGCCACTTGCCGGATCATAGAATCGTGCTCCTTGCCCGTTGACCGTTGCGCTAACATCGCGTGAAATGCCTTCATTGAGAAGTCGCGTCCGAACGGCACTCGTCGGGAGGGCGCTTCCCGAGCCCGCGGGCGTTCCGCCGATTTGCGGGGGGGTGGTCGGGGATTCTCCGCCAGGCGTTTCCGTGCCCCGCTCGCCCGTTTCGTCGGAAACGGGAAGTCCTCCGGGCATGACGGTTTCACCCGGAATCGGTTCGCTCGGGATCGTGCGTTGCTGAAAGAAGATGGAATACAGGAGGTATCCGATTCCGCAGGCGAATAGGACGAAGGCGAAGATGAGGAGAGTGCGTTTCAGCCGATCAGACATAGAGAGAATGAGGAAAGTATACCGCGTTTCGGTTATTTGGGGAACGTCTTTCTGATGAAAATGGGTGAATCGCTTGTTATGGTTCAGGCTTTCAGAAAACGCCAGGGATGATATTACCGAATATGGAGATGATGAGCACGATGTCAATCATGATGACGATGAGGTTTGGGATCATGGCGAGGAAGAACAGGATGTCGAAAAGAATCGTGACGCTCACGATGGCGATTTCATAGACACCCATGCCTTTCGTCTTGTCGTAGCTGAGGTTGATGCCGAGGAGTGCGAGCGCTGTTCCGAGTGGCTCCGGGAGGTCGATTTTCAGGAGGAGGATATTGAACGTTTCAACATGGATGACGATGATGAGCGCGAGGATGGGAAAGATCGCCCCTGCGGTAAAGGCTTGGATGGCCTTCATGAGGCTCGCATACACTTTTCGGACTCTCCGGATGTCTTGGAGCGTTCGTTCTGCCTGCGGGATGTTATCGAGCCGACTGCTGATGTCGCTCCTTTCCTGTTGCTCCTGCTGGCGTTCTCTCGCCATGCCCTGCTGGAGCGCGAGGGCTCTGGCTGTTTCGCTTGGTCGGGATTCTTCCGCGTCTCGTCTGCTCGGCCGGGGGCGGGCCGTACTCATCTCGGTTTGCGGCGGAGCCATTTCTTCCGGCAGGGCTTTTCCGGGTTCGGTGAGTTGATACTGCGTTTCGAGCATGGAGCGCTGACGCTCTTTTTCCTGTTCTTCCGGGGTCGCTTCCTTTCCCTGTACGTAGGATTGAGGCTTCAGCGCGAGGATTGGTTTTTCATTCACTCCGATTGATGAATCAGAGGGAAGGGAGGAGTCGCTAACAACGTCACTTCCACTCACTTCCTCAAACGGATCCAACGCCTCCCCATTGTCGTTCGATGCGCGTTGATCAAGGAGTCTATCCGAGAGCTGATTGGAGCGAAGCTGGAGCGCGTCTTGCATCTGCGTCTGTCGTCTCGGCGAAGCATTGTCATTCGCAGGAGACGAAAAAGAACCCCCGGTATTTATGGAGGGAGTCAGATTTCGAGCGGCTTCTGCCATGACGGAAGTATAGCAGGAAAGAACCTTAAAATCACAAATACCAAACACCAAATTCCAATTTGTTATTTGGAATTTGGTGTTTGGTATTTGGAGTTGTTTTTACATTGCTCTCAAGCCGCTCTTCGTGGCCTTGATGCGTATGGTTCGCTTTGAGGGTTTTTCGGAGAGGAGCGCTCCGATGAGGTGTGTGATCTCGTTTTCAATCAGACGTCTGGCGGCTCGTGCGCCCTCCTCTTTTGGCACGGGTCGTGCGGTGAGCCAATGTAGAACATCCTCGCCGGCCGTACAGGCTACGCTTTGTGTTTTAGACACGCGTTCGAGCGCACGTGAGAGTTCCTGCTTGATGATCGTTTTCATGCTCGCCTCGTTCAGCGGACGGAAGGCGATGACCTGATCCAGACGGTTGATGAGCTCGGGACGGAATCGTTCTTCGATCTGGGATTTGATGTATGAATCAAAAGCGTGTTCATGAAGTTCGCCGGAAGAGTCAAAACCGATTGAAGCACGCTTCGCCGCGTCGCCTCCCACGTTTGAGGTGAGGACGATGTAGGCGTGCCGGAGCGAGACGTGCCGACCCGTGCCGTCGGTGATTCGCCCGTCCTCGAGTATTTGGAGCAGGAGGTTCAGGACATCCGGATGGGCTTTCTCCACTTCGTCGAAGCAGATGACGCAGTGCGGGCGTTTGCGAATGGCGTCCGTGAAGTGATTCGATTCCCGATAGCCAACGTATCCCGCCGGGGAGCCGAGCATCTTTGAAGCGGAGTAGGATTCCGAAAATTCCGACATGTCGAGTTTGACGAGCGCATCTTCACGCCCGAAGAGCTCGCGTGCCAAAATGCGAGCAAGTTCCGTTTTACCGGTTCCGGATGGTCCCACGAAGAGGAGGGATGATTTGGGCCTGCGCTCATCATGCAGTCCGAGGCGCGAAACGCGAATGGCACTCGCCACGGTTCGGATCACGCGATCTTGTCCGATGATGTGTTTCGCGAGCCGGCGTTCCAAGTCCCGCATGCGCTCGCGTTCTGTTGCGAGGATCGTTTCGATCGGGAGACGCGTCATGCGCGCAACCACGAGCGCGACGTCTTTGCCGGAAACGGGGAGGGGAGCGGCATTTCGCTCCTGTTCAAGCGTATCAATGATCCGCTCGACATCTTGGGTGAGCTGCTGTTCTTTTGCGTGATGTTCCGCTGCCTCCTCGATACGTTGCGCATCAAGTGCCTGCTCCTTCTTGATCGTGGCGTCGTCCCGGGCGATCTCGAGGGATCGGAGGCGTTCCATGATTTCGGGATTCTTCTGTCTCGCCACGACAGAGGCCGCGGATTCGTCCAAAAGATCAATGGCCTTATCCGGGAACATACGGTCCGTGATGTAGCGTTCCGCAAGCGTCACCGCAGCTTCGATGGCCGCGTCTTCATATCGAACGCCATGATGCTCCTCGTATCGCGATCGAAGGCCTTGGAGCATGGAACGCGTTGCTTCCACGGTCGGCTGTTCGACCGTAATCGGCTGGAAGCGACGCTCGAGTGCGGCATCGGCTTCGATGAATTTTTTATACTCATTCCACGTGGTCGCACCGATGCAACGAATCTCTCCGCGTGCGAGCGCGGGTTTGAGGATATTTGCCGCGTCGAGCGATCCGGACGTTGAACCGGCTCCGACGATATTGTGCATCTCGTCAATGAAGAGAATGACATTCGGATCCGCCTTCACCTCATCCACGAGTTGCTTGAGTCTGGCTTCAAATTCTCCGCGGTACATGGTTCCTGCGACGGTGAGGGCGAGGTCAACGGAGAGGAGTCGCTTGCCGGAGAGGGCATCCGGAACATCGCCCGATACAAGTCGTGACGCGAGCCCTTCCACGATAGCCGTTTTGCCCACGCCGGGTTCTCCCAGGAGGACGGGGTTGTTCTTCGTGCGCCGGCAGAGGATTTCGATCAAGCGGTGGAGTTCCGCATCGCGTCCGATCACGGGATCGAGCGTTTCGGCCATTGTGGGGTGCGTGAGCTCTCGCGTAAACGTCTCGAGCGCGGATGCGGAGCGCTGATTCGGAAAAGTACCCGGACGTCCGTTCTGGAACGGGCGGGGGAGAGGTGGGACGTCTGAACCTTCGTCGTCTGGGGTCATCATCGGAGGGAGGAGATCCGGGAACTTTGTCGTTGAGGCCAGGATGGCGTTTACGCGTTCTTTGAGTGTCGCGGAATCAATGGACCGCTCCTCGAAGAAACGATGGATGTCCGGCGGGTCAATGGCGAGAATGGCGGCGATGAGATGTTCCGTACCCACGTATTTATGGTCGTGGATGTGCGCGAGGAGAATGCAACGCTCCAGAATTTGTTTGACCGGACCGGAGAGGTCCGGAGTGATCGTCTCGCCCTTCGGGGAAGCGTCCGGGGAACCTCGGAATGCCGTTTCGGCGATCTCCGGCGTCAGAGCGATCTTCGCGAGAAGCTCGGCACCGATGGACCCCTTTTCCTGCAGGAGTCCCACGAGGAGGTCTCCGGGTTGCATCATTTTCCGTCCGGAGTGAACAGAAAAAGCAAGCGCTTTTTGGAGCGCTTCTTTCAGGTGTGTGGTGAATCGGGAAAGGAAGGATGGCTCGATCATGAGAACGGTTGATTGGTTGATTGGTAAGTAGTTGATTGGGATGAATTTTACCCCAATCAACCAATCAACCGTGTACCAATCAACGGTATTTTAGAATTTGACTTGGACGTTCTGCTTGGCTGCCTCTTCGGCCTCGAAGAATTCACGAGCCTTGAAGTTCAGGATGCCGGCAACGAGATTATTCGGGAAGACCTGAATTTTCGTATTGAAGTCGCGGACCATACCATTGTAGAAACGGCGGGAAGCCTGGATCTTTTCTTCGATGTCCGTGAGCGTTTTTTGGAGGTCTAGGAAATTGACGTTTGCTTTCAGCTCCGGGTAATTCTCTGCGACCGCAAAGAGGGATTTGAGCGTATCGGAAAGCATGTTTTCAGCCGCGGCCTTGTCGTGGAGGTTCTGCGCGCCCATGGCCGCGCTTCGGGCCTGAGTCACTTTTTCGAAAACGCCCGATTCGTGGCTCGCGTATCCTTTTACGGTTTCGACGAGGTTCGGAATGAGGTCGTAGCGGCGTTTGGTTTGAACGTCAATGTCGGCCATGGCTTCATCCGTTTTGATGCGGAGAGCGATGAGGCTGTTGTACACGGTGATCAGCCAGAAGCCGATGGCGGCCACGGCGACGAGGAGAACGATATAAAGAGTAGGCATATGTTGGAATCAAGAATTCAGAATTATAGAATTTGGATGAGGGGGTGGGGATACTTGGCTTCTGTTTGCGAAGACTCTACACTAAAAAGGTACTTGAAACGACCTTATTCGTCAATCACGCTTTCCTCTTAGGGGGTTAGAGTAGAAGAGCATGGAATCTTTGCATCCCATGCCCCGCGCTCTGTGCCCCGTGCCCCGACTATGTCCTCCATCTTCCATGCCTATGATATCCGCGGAACAGCAGCGGATGGCCTGAACGGCGCATTTGCGGAGCGCCTCGGCCGATCAATTTCGGAGGTCTATCACCCAAAACGGGTATTGATCGGACGGGATATGCGATCTTCGTCCCCGGAGCTCGAAGATGCCCTGATTAGGGGATTGGTTGATCATGGAGTGGATGTGGTACGAATCGGTCTTTGTTCAACACCTTTGTTCAATGTCGCAATCGGAATGGCGGAAGGGAAGTATGATCTCGGCGTGATGGTAACCGCTTCTCATAATCCCGCCGAGTACAATGGCTTCAAGCTCGCGGACGGAAATGTCTACCCGATCGGTTTGGGGAGTGGGCTTGAGCGCATCCGCGACCGCTTTGACTCCGATGTGTCTTTCATCCCGTCTGACCGCAAGGGCGAAGTATCGGATGACGCGACAACGCTTCCCCGTTATCTCGATCTCATCATGTCATTCATTGATTCGTCGAGCATCGCTCCGATGAAGATTGCCATTGATGCGGGGAATGGCATGGCGGGTTTTGTATTGCCCGAATTTATGAAGCGTCTGCCACAGATAGATGTGGTGCCAATGTACTGGGAGATGGACGGCGGTTTTCCGAACCATGAGGCGAACCCGTTAAAAGTGGAAACACTCGGCGCGCTTTCAGAGACGGTCCAAAAACAAGGGTGCGCGATCGGAGTCGCGTACGACGGGGACTGCGATCGCATCGGATTCGCGGATGAAGAAGGAACCCCGATTCCGGGGGATCTGATGGAAGTTATTTTTGCACGCGTCCTCCTTCGGCAGGAGCCGGGCGCATTAATCTTGCGAGACCTTCGCAGTTCATGGGTCGTGGAGGAGGAGATTCTCGTCGCCGGAGGAAGGACGGAGATGTCTCGGGTCGGGCATTCGTTTATTAAGAAACAGCTTCGTGATTCGAATGCGATTTTTGCCGGGGAGCTCTCCATGCACTATTACCACCGGTCGCTTTGGGGCGTGGAGTCCGGAGACTTG
>CAZWYJ010000022.1:0-17464 GCA_964638165.1 uncultured Gammaproteobacteria bacterium
GCTATGGCACATCTTGAAGATGTATTATTCATACTAAGTCTGCTAGTCTAGAGCCATCAATAATATGCATTTAAAAAAGAGAACAATACAAGATCTTCAAAGAATTATTAAGCGAGATTATGGCCAAACTCTTAGCGAAGAGGAGGCAAACGAGCTCGGAATCTCCTTATTGCGTTTAACTAGACTGGCTTTAACAGCACAAGCAAGAGCCCTTGAAAAGGCCGAAAAACAGAAGTCCTAAGTACTGTCGCATTTGTCGCATTTTGGTTAAATCAGACCCCGACCCACATGCCTGGTCAGCTCAGCTATTTTCATGCTAAAATACCCTTATAAACATTGAAGTCACGGGTACTTAACCCGACTACACCGCCACGTAAAAACCGCGCTTCAAAGCGCGGTTTTTACGTGCCACGCGGCTGAAGCGAAGCGGAGGCTTTACATGGCTTTATTGCATTTCGCCAGCGCGGTTCACGTGGCTCCGCCACTCAATATACCGAGTGTTGGAGCTACGAAGGTCGCGACCGCGCCCAATGCAAAACAGCCCTTCACGGGGTTGTTTTGTTAATTACCCTGTCCGAAAGGGGCTGACCCACGCGTTTCAAAATCCATCCTCATCTTCTCTATTCCATATTCCAAATTCCAAACTCACCTTCTCCCCATCCGCTTCCACCCGGCTACGAGCGTCTTCTTGATCTGCGCGATAAACTCCTTTTCCACCAAAGCCAGATAGCTGTAATCGGACGGGTAGCCCACGAGCTCCATATACCCGACGCCTTTCACCTTTTTGCGTTTCACCATCCCCTCGACCTCAATCGGGCACTCCCAGTAATTGATCGTCCCGTAAATCATCTCCTGATCCTTGAGGAGCGCGCGGACATTGAGCGAGATGCGCTTTTCCGGGATATCAATCGTCCATGTCATCGGATACTCGGCCTTGGTTTTTGCGCTCTTCCAGACCTGCTTGCCCGGCGTGAACATCACTCGGTGGCCATGCGTGGATACGCCGTACCTGTTCATGACGTCAGCTATCAAGATTTTTCGATCATGATCGTCGTATTCCACGCACATAATGTCCGTGCCGTCATCGAGCTGAAGGCAGAACCACGTCCATGTATCCGCGCTATACGGAACATCCGCCCACTGATGATCCATCCACCCCCTCCCTTCTACCTCAATGCGCTTTCCATCCATGGAGAGCGAGCCTTTGGTCGCAAGATCCGTGAGCGAGTAGTAATAAGTCCCCTTCCCGTTTAATGCCAAATACCCACCTCCGCCTTCGAGGAGCGGGGCTTTTCGGGAAAGGAAATCCAAATCGAGAAGATCGCCTTTTACGTGGAAACGAAACGGCTCGGTTTCCGCGATCTCATTATTCACGTAGCCACGAAAGATCATCGGATCAATGTAGTTCACGAAAAAGCGGTCGCGCGGAAAACTGTCATGCGAGATGAGGGAGATGTTCTGGACGGACTTATAGCTCTTGCCGCTCGCGATATCCGAAACAATCGAGTGGGCAAAGTAGACGTACGGCCAGGTCGGGACGAGCTTTTTGAACGGGACCTTGTTCAAAAACGGGATATTCACCTTTTCCACATTCACCCTGAATAAGCAGTCCATAAATCCATACCGCTTCCCCGCGCGATCCTTCACGTGGCCATTGAAATACCACCACTCCGTAATCGCCGAATGCGGACCATGATCCTGTGGAAACTGAACAAGCTGAATGCGCTTTTTCATGCAAATAGTATTGCAGAATTGGGAATGGAAGGGTAGAAGATACTCACATTCCTATGCCAAACCGTCATACGTTGATTCACTCCTCCGCTCAATCGCCAAAATGACAGGTTCTGCTTGCGGAACAAGGGTAAAGATAATGCGGAGATCGCCCTTCCTGACTCGATAAATATGCGCGTGACCTTTCAATTTTTTCACATCAAGACCCGCAAATTTTTGCGCGAGGATTGATTCAATGAGCCCGATCACCCATCGCCGCTCTTTTACGGAAAGCTTTTGCAATGCCTTCTGAATGCGGTCGCTCATACCCTAAAGCGCCTTAAGCCGCGAGAGGAGCTCTGAAGCGCGGATGCCGTTCTTTTGTAACTGCGTAAAATCAACAACCGTCTCCCACGCCTCATCTTCGACCGGAGAAATTGTAAAAATGGGCTTTGAGCGCTTCATGACGATAAAGGACTGACCAGATTGAACGCGCTTCTCATACGCCCCCATATTTTCACGAAGTTGTTTTAATCCAATGATCTGCGACATACGCTAAAGATAATCTTAAGATAAACTTATCGTATCGAACGTGCCCAGAATGGTCAAGGGAGAAACCGATCTGGGTTTTCCTCACACCGCGTGATACGCTATGCATGACGATATGCGAAAATTCATGCGACTCTTTCATAAAAAGCGAAGTCTCCCCGCCTACTTCGCCCGCAATCTCCTGAACGTCCTCGCGATCGTCCTGATCTGGCGCGGACTGTGGTATATCCTCGACTACATAGACATAGCCGTCTTCCATGGCGAGCACTTCGTGACCGTGGTTCTTGGCATCATCGCCGGCTTTGCCATCCTCTACATTCCGGACGAGGAGTTGAGCGAGTTGGAGAAACTCTAGAAGAGTAGTTAGTAGTTAGTAGCTAGTAGCTAGGGGCTAGGGTTTGGAAGAAAAATTCCGATCCCTAGCTACTAGCTACTAAATGCTAGCTACTCATAAATAAGAACACCCGGCTCGCTTGACGCGAAACCGGGTGTTTGATCTTCAACGGAGAACCCGTCTTAGATCATTAAGGAAGAAAGAACAACGCTACTTCTTCGCGCTCCGGCTCCGGAGGAACGCGATGGCCTCAGCGGCCTTGGTCCTCTGCTCTTCGGAAGAACCCGGAGTGGTCGCCGGGGGAGCCGACGACGGAGTGGCGCGGGAAGGAGTCCGCGCCTTTCTCGAAGGAGGGAGCGGGGGGCGCGGGGGCTGCGCGCTTGCCAGAGGACTCACCACGGGCTCATCTGGCTTGGAAGTGTCCTTGGCCTTTCGTTCGGCCTCCGCGAGAAGACGGAGAGCCTTCTCGTCAAGCGCCTTGCCGGCCAGAACGACCATTTTCGGGAGTAGCTCCCCGACCAAGGCCTTCGCCAACTCTCTCTTGGACTCCTCCTTGCCTTCACCCTCTTCCGTGGCCGGAGGATCGTCGGAGACGGAGCCAACCTTACGTTCCGTTGCCGCAACGCAGGCGTTGGCGGCTCCGTACACATTGGGCTGGATCAGGCCGTACGCCAGGTACGCCCCGACCATGGAAGCGAGGACGAAGACCGTCCACGCACCCGCTCTGATGGCCTTCGGTGGCCTCGCATCCGAGGCGACCTTGAAAGCCCCGACCCCTGCCACAATGAAGGCGCTTACGCCAGCCATTGTGACGAGGTAGTACTTCCACCCCATGGCGACGCCGGTCGGAGTGACCACCGTAAACACCTTGCAGGCATACCCTGCGTAGTAGTAGTACGGTGCGACCCAACCGACCAAGGCCAGAAGTGCCAGACCTCCGAGCAGGTAGTAGACGAGCTGCTTCCCCTGCTTGTAGCTCTGGAGCTTATCCACGGCCTTGGCACCCGTGGCAGCGGCGAGGAGTTTGACGGTAGGAACTCCGACGAGGAGGAGGATGAACACCCACCCCATCAGGCCCACCCTCGAAACGATGGCGTTCCACGCGATCAGGAGCAGGATCGCGAAGGAACACAACGCCGCAACCTTGGTGCTCCACGTGAGCGCGGAGGTCTCCTTCAGCTCCCCGCGCTCTTCGATGATCCTCTTGATCTCCGCGGCCCGATCATCTCGGGCTTCCTCCGCATCTGACCACTTGTACCCCGCGAAGAGTACGAAGATGTGGTCCGCCAATCCCGGCAGATCCTTGACGAAGATCCGGGACGTCTTGAACGCCACGTATCTCACCAAGGACTCGAAAGACACGATGGTCGCGTACGCGAGCAGGAGGAAGATGAACGCGAAGACCGCGTACCCCACGCTCCTGTCCATGTAGCCCCATGCCGTGAACGTCACGGACATGGCGATGAGCGTAACCGGAATGGCCACGCCCAGGGACGGGATCGAGATCCACTCCGGATGCCACGAATCCTCTTCGAGGTCGTAGCGTCCGAATGCGTCATTCCAGACGCGTCCCCCGTCAGGACCCCGGACGTACTTGGGTTTGGCCCATTGGAGGAGGATTGCATATCCTCCGTAGAGGACGGACGCGACCATGACGATCAAGACCGCGAACTTGTACCAGCCGGGGTGAACAGCTGGGACATTCCATGTCATCGCGATCCCCGTGATCGCGAACAGGATTGCCATCACCGCGGAGATGATCTGAAGCGGCTTTGCCGCGTTCAGCCGGTACCACGTCTTGATGGTTGCCCATCGCGACTCGATCTCCGCGCTGGCTTGATCCAGTACGGCTCCGACATCCTCATGGAGCCGGAGGCGCCATCCTGCGATGAGCGCGGCCCATGGCACCGTATATCCGAACAACTTGTCCAAAAAATTTTCCATCTCTTATCCTATCTGCGAAGCGCATGGGATAACGCTCCGCTTTGAGCGGTTGGTGTTGTTTTGTGCAGAAGCTTGGCATCCGTCTCTTGCGAAACGAATGCCAAGTTCCACGGATTGACTACCTGTGCCGTCCGAGACGGTCTCGGGTCCGCCGCCTCATGTCTGCAGCGGACTGATGTCGGTGATTCGCATCCGCGCGCATCGCATCCCTCGCCTTATCGAACTCTGGCCCGCGAAGGATGAGGACATTCCCCACCTTCTTCGCGATGCGAGAGACGATCGCCGTGGGTTCTTGGCTCTCGTGAGCCTCGATGTGGCTCTCCATGACCCTCTTGAGGCTCGCCACGGCCATGGCCAGAACAGGCTGTGGCCAATAGCGCGGTTCAGTCGGCAAACCCGGAACCGAGGTGGGGCTCCCATCCTTTTCGATACCGATCGCTCGGTTCAAAACGGACAGGAACGACTGAACGGTCCACACGGACTCGATCTCGCACTTTGAGATGGCCTTGCAATCACCTTCCAGCGGGACGAGTCTTCCGGCCACCCGCATGAGATCCTCGTAGAATCGAGCGCATCTCCATTCGGACGACCCTTCGAACGCGCGCCCCATGTCTGCGAGCACATCGTCCAGCGGTCGTCCACCCTTCTTCTCCGAAGCGTTTGACGGCTCCGAAACCGAAGGTGCGGGCGGCTGGCTGAAGAACGCCCGAACATCCTCGGGCAGCTCGCACGCACAGCAGGGCGGGATCTCGATGGCCTCCGGATCGATCTCGAGGATCTGCTCGAGCGTCCGAATTCGGACATCGGCCACGTAAGAGGGGCTCGTCGGATCCCTAAGAACCGACGAGCAGTCCATCGCGTGGACTTCGTAGATCGCCTTGCCTCGGTAGAGGCCGACCAGGAGGGCGTACTGTTGCCCCCCCTTCGTCTGGAGGATCTTCTCGATCGCCGGGATGCGATCGTTCCTCGACCCCCGATCCGCTTCCTGAACTCCGAGGAGTTCCAGGATGGTCTCGATGAGGGTATCGAACCCCTCATGCGTGACCCTTGCGACCACGTCCGGACGGAGGTTGAAGAACCTCGTCAGGTTCATGATCGCGATCTGCCGCGGCGCGTACGCCATAGTGCGGAGCACGAAGCTCAGCGTGGCGCGAGTGGCGGGCGTGATGTTGCCCACATTCACCCGGAACCATCGGGAAGCTTCCTTGCCTCCCCTGGTCCCCATGAGTACCTGACCCGCGTACTTGGCGAAATCCTCCGCTAAAAGTTTCGCGGTGTTCCCGCTATTCGGGAGCAAGTCCTTGAACTTCATCATGATCTACCTCCTTGGTAGCTATAGTGTTGTTCTATTGTCGAAGTTGCGTTCGACCATCCTTGTTCGGGCGGAATCCGCCATCGAAAAGGATTAACCTTTATACCATATAATCACGGTTTTGTCAAGCGTAGTAGGCAAGAAAAAAACACTACATTTCGAAGTTCGTATTTCGTATTTCGGGGATGATGAAAATGGCTATATTTTGGCCTCATTGAGAGAAATAGATAATGATAGATCTCTACCTCCCACCCTAGCGACAAGCTACTAGCTACAAGCTACTAGCTACCCCCGAAATACGAAATACGAACTTCGAGCTATGAGTGCGCCAAGTCATCTTGACAAGATCGGGATTTTATGCTATAAAGATCTATTCCAGCTGAGACTCTGTCTTGGTCGGAATGAAAACCGCTCGTTCACAAAACGAGAGATTCAACCCCCTTACCAAAGGGAGGAAGGTTCAGTATGAAAGAGGTCATCGTCGCCCTGTTCTGCATCCTGGCAACAGGATGCGGGTCGAGCATTCAGCTCAACCCCACGAGCGCGACCCACGACACCAATCCGTGGGCCGCCTACAACGAGAGTCTCCGGGCGCAGTGCCTGGAGGAAAACCGCGCGATGAGCGCACAAACCGCCAAGGCATTGTGCGATGAGCGCGATGCCGGCCCCACCACTACGGAGGAGGCAAAATGAAAACGCTTCTCATCATCATGTTCGTGCTCTGGGGTGCGCTCGGTTGCGGCGGATACGTCGCGACGACGCACACGATCACCCCGTCCAGTGGCATCCGGACCGTGGATAGCAAACGTCCATTCGGCCCCCACGAGACCAGTCGGAACGAGGACTCCATGACGCCGTTCATGATGTGCATCAACAGACTCACGAAGGGACTCATAACCCCTGGGCTCTCGGACGATGCAATAGCGAGTCGTACCATCACGATCGAGGCGACGTGTGGATGCAAGGCCGAGGGCTGGAAGTCCTCGGATTGTATGATCCTCCAGAACAAGATGGGGTACTACGCGGGATACGGCGGATATTCCGGCGGAATGGTCGGTGGCATGCCTCTCGGGGCGCGCTACGGCACCGGCTTCAGCCTCGCGACCCCCATAGTCACGACGAACACGTCCCCTGCATCAGCCGGGAACGCGGATGTCATGACCGGAAAGGATCGTGAGCTCATCGCCACGGCGCTCGAAGACCACGAAGAGCGCATCGAAGCGCTCCGAGCGGTCGCGGAGTACCTGTACAGCAAGGATGAAGCGCCCGCCACCGCCACGACGACCCCGGCGACCCCCGAGAAGGGATCGCAGAAGGGCAATGAGTCGGTGTCACCAGAAGACGTCGCGAACCCGTGGCACGAAGAGTAGGGGCTTAGCACGCTAAGCCCCTACTCCTAACCGCAAACCTGTACGGGCGACGATGTGCCCGCCCGTACGCCTTCAGCCCCGCGTCCTGATACCCATTGGGACGCGGGCAAGGGCTTAGCATGCTAAGCCCCTACACTCTTCCTCCCTTTCACCCGCCCGCCATCCGCTTCTGATGCACTCAGCGTCAGGCGAGGCGGGCAGGCAAGATCGGGAAGGCCGTTCGCGCAATAACTCAGTCGAGCGTTCGCGCTCGAGAAAGGTTCGTCATGATCAACAGATTCAAGGTGTTCGTCCTGTTCGTCATCGCGTGCACGCTCTGCGCCTGCTCCGCGAGCGTCAACAGTGGTGTCAAAACCGCCAATGACGAAGAGGAACTCGGGGATCCCCGGGTCGTGGCGCTACGCATGCGCCACGATGCCGAAGTCCGCGTGGAGGCCCGGAAGGCAACCGAGAAGGAATCCGAGTCATCGGAGACCGACGAGGCCACGTCCGAGCCCGACCCCAAATCCGAGCCCGAGGAGATCTCGGATCCGCTCGGCCCGGATCTGAGCCTATTCGGAGGAAACGCGGGTGGGATGCAACTCCCGTCCGGGCTCCTCATTTCCCAGGCTGTGCAGGGAGCAGGAGCATCGCCCCCGAACTGCCATGGAAACTGCGTCGGGGTCGTCAACGTGACCCCGAACTGGCTCTCGATTCAGGTGGGCGATGCGATCGTGGCCGACATGGTCACGCCAAGCGGAATGCCCATGGCTCGCCCCGGGCTCGTCTCCATGATGGGAGGAGAACGGGTGATGGCGAATGTCGCCTTCATCCCTCCGAATCCCTACGGGAGACGCACGCCCGCGAATCCGGGCATCGCGTCCTTCGAGGTCGCATGCGTGAGCGCAGGCAACTGCCCCACGCGAGTAGCGATCGTCCTCAAGACGTACCAGAGGGCGCTCAGCGGGGAGATGGCCCCGACCGGCAAGTGCTACTCCGCGATTCTCGCGATGCCGTCGCCGGAACGATGGGGGCACCACGTGGCGGTGTACCCCACGGACTTGAGGCCTTGTAAGTAAGGCCTCGACCCGACCCATCCCCCAACCCCTTCCCTTTGCAGGGAAGGGGGGAACTCAACAAGGAGGTGAATCTCTCAGAATCTATTCGAACCCGCCAAGGCGCTTGCCAAGGCGGGTTTTCGATACTCACCCCCTAACCCCCTCTCTTCCAGAGAGGGGGAATCCTCTAACAAAGAAATCTCCCCTCTCTGGAAGAGAGGGGCTGGGGGTGAGTACGGCAGAAGATAGGGGGTGAATTGTGATAAAAAAACATCACCCCGCTCTTCGTGAAGGGCGGGGTGATGCTATTCGCTGCGCAGCGAAAACTATGAACCCGTGGCAATCCTTTGGATGATTTGCGTCATGACGAAGTTCGAGATGGCGAATGCGGCCACGATGATGATCAAGCCAATGATGGCGTTCTTGATCAAAGCCGTTGCCGTTTCGGTCTTCTTGCTATCTCCGCCAGCCGTCATCCACAAAAAACCGGCCCACAGGATGATACAGAGGAGGATAATCCCCATGAATCCCAAAACGATATTGATGATGTTTCCAATGATCGTCGGGAGATCCGGAGTCCCCGTAATTCCTGCGCCTGTCGCAATCTGATCCGTGTACTGCTGGGAGCGCTCAAATGGCGATTGGGCCAAGGCGACCACCGGCAATACGGCAGACCCGATGGCTGCACAAGCACTTGTGGCAAATTTTGTAAGTCGTTTCATACGTAAGATATTTTTATTCTGTTGGGGGGCCACTTGCCGGCGTACCACCGGTACTTCCGCCTCCGGCAACCTCCCCCAGTCTCGCTAAGACAAAATCCGTAATCGCCCATGCCGCCACGATGATAATCAATCCGATAATGGCATTGCGAATCATCTTGATCGCTTCTCCGGCTTTCTTGCTGTCCCCTGCCGACGTAATCCACAGGAATCCGCCGTAGAGAATGAATGCCAGCAAGAGCACGCCGACGAGCGATATGGCGACATTGATGACGCCCCCGATCATGTTTTCGAGAGACGTGGTCTGATTCAGACCCGCAGGAGTTGCTGTTCGCTGAACCCCTCCCTTGATTTTTTCAAGGAACGCTTGCGCCGATGCCGTCTGCGGCATACACATGCACATTGCAAGGACGGCCGTGCAAACAACGATCGGAAGAAAACGTTTTTTGGACATAGTTTACTCAAGAAGAGGTTCACTCGCGGCGCCAGCCCCCTCCGAAGAGGTGATCGTGCCGATAGAGTCGAGCGTAAAGGTTGCGATGGCATACGCCGCGATCGTCACAACCATGCCGATCACGGCATTCTTAATCGTCTTTTGAGCTTCCGCCACCTGCGAATCATCCCCCCGCGCCGTCATCCACTTGAGTCCGCCCCACAAAATGAGCGCGAAAAAAACGGATCCGAATAGGCCGAGGCCCGCCGTGATCACGTTTCCCGCGAAATACGGAATGCATCCGCCGGGCTCATTGCGACACGGGAGATTCGTAGCGAATTGCGCCCGATTCGCCGCTTCTTCAAGTCCGGTATCCTCGGACGTAAATCCTTGGGCAGACACAAAAGGCAACGCAAATCCCCCAAAAAGGAAGATTGCGCAGACAAGAGCGAACGCGCGCGTAAAACGAAGAGGAAGTTTCATGTCGAAGATCCGCTGTGGCGGACGGAGATCCGCCGTGGCGAAACAGGGCACGCGCGGGCAACGCATTCGCTGCCCGCGCGACGATCGAAATTATACCTGAGTCGTTGCCTCAACAAGTCGAGAAACGACGAAGCTGGTAATTGCCCAAGCGGAAAGAATGATCGCCAAACCGATAATGCCGGAGATGATCAACTTGCGAGCTTCCTCCGTCTTGGAAGAATCCCCGCCAGAGAGCATATACTTGAAACCGCCGATCAACACGATGATAACCGCGATGATACCGAGGAAACCGAGGGCGACGTTGATCAAACGAGCTGCCGTCTGACGAACATCTCCGCCACTCAGGTTCAAACCACTTTCACCAACCGCGTCAACGCCGTAAGGATCCGTCGCAGGTTGCGCGAATGTTACTGACGGAATCACGACGGCCGCAGCGATCGCGATCGTCGCCGCGAAGCTCAAAAACTTTTTTGTACGTAATGTCATGCCATGCTCACCTCCTTTCGCAATATGATATGCATAGTATACATGAATGTGAGGGTCGTGGGGAGAGGGGGAATGGCAGGTAGTACGGGCGTCCCGATGGACATCGGGACGCCCGTACGTAGCAAGTGGGGGATTTTTTGGCAACCGTCAACACCCACTCCCCTCTGCCCTCTTCATCCCCTCCCAACCAACACGTTCGGCACACTGATCACGGTATCAATGATGACGTACGAGAGAAGAATGATCGCGATGCCGATCATCGAATTCAAGATGCGCTTTTGAGCCTGCTGGACCTGCTTCCCATCTCCCCGTGCCGTCATCCATTCGATTCCTCCCCACAGCATCATGCCAAAAAAGAGCATGCCGGCCAATCCGCCGAGCCATGACACGATATCTCCGATGAGTTGCGGGATCGTGCGATTCCCCAACGGATTCTTCAGTCCGAATCCGGCACCCGACTCGGTTCCTCCGGACTTCTTCGCCACCGGAGCGGCGGAAACCGGAACGCAACAGACGATAATACCGCTCTGGCCACCGACGGTCTCCGTTTCGCAATTCGTCCCTTCTTGAATTTTCATCGTCCCCTGCGCCACGCTCCGTTCGCATGTGGCACGGGGAGTGCACGTTCCACGATAAGCAGTTTCGCAATTCGTGCCTTGGGCATGAACCGGAACGGCAAAGGCGAGAGCGCATACAAGGGATACGCCACAAATGCCGAGGGTAGGTGGTACGTGATACGTGGTACGTGGAACAAAGAAGGAAGAAGAGCTCATATTACTGGTTACTGGGTTGCGAGAAGCGCGTCGAAAATCACGCTCGCAATGGCATACGCGCCGAAGATGAGGATGAGCCCGAAGGAGGCATTCCTGATGTACGCCATGGCCGCCGAGACCTTCTTCGAATCTCCGCCGGACATGATGTACTGGATGCCGCCGAAGACGAACATGAGCAGCGCCACGGATCCGGAAATTCCCATGATCGTCCGGATGGCGTTTCCCACGAGCTGAGGAAAATTCGCCCCGCTCAATGGATCAGGAAGCGCGACCGCCCCGGCTCCCCCGCCGGACGTCGCGGATGGATTCGATGACGAAGGCTGAGCCGACTCGGCGGGGCAAGGCGTAACGCCCTCATTCAGCTCGCAGTCCCTGAAGTCATAATCCCCGGAGCACTCATTGCCGGGTTCGGTCTTTATCGTACAACCGCAACAGATGCCGCCATTACTTCTGGGACAGCAAAACGGAACCGCGAGAACCGGGGTGGGCGAAGCGGTCATCAGGAGAACCATGACGAAAGCGACGGCAATGAGCGTTCTCAGCCCGAAGGCCGTCGACCGTAGACCGTAGACCGTCGACCGTAGACCGTCGGCCGTAGACCGTCGACCGTAGACCGTCGGCCGTAGACCGTCGACCATTAGCCGAGAGAGGTGTAAAACGTTTTTCATAAAATCCTTAAGAAGCTACTGTGGACAGCATACGTAGTTTTTCGGCCCAGGGCACTTCCCGGTCACGCACCCAAGCTTCGTCATCTCTTCTGAAAGCGCGCTCGCATCATTCGGATCAACAGATAGTTGCTGACAGGCCATGGTGGTTTCGCTCGTAGAGAGCGCCTCGCATGCCCCGCTCGGAGTCTCGCCGACCGAAGAAGCGATGAACATGGACTGGAGGAAGTTAATGATGATGAATCCGGCGAACATAAATATCAATCCATACACCGCATTTTTAATCATGCCCATGGCGTTCTTCGTGGCATCCTGCGAACCAGCCGAGAGAAACTTGATCCCGGCCCACACGATGATCCCCAAAAACACGGCTCCGCAAATCGCGAGGAGGAAGTTGGCGAAGTTCACGCCGGTCTGAACGATATCACTCAAATGACAGTCTCCGCTCTGAATGCACGCGGGGAGCGCCAAAGAGAACGGCGCGGTCGGAGCCGCAACTTGCCCGATGACCCCCGTGGAAGTAACCGCGGCTGGAGAAAGACCGGTTCCCGGAGCGCAACAATAAGATCCCTCCCCTTCAACCTCACACCCCTTCCGCAAACAATTTGTCCCGATGGCCGTATCATTCGGATCCGCAAATCGCTGGCAGGTAAACGTACTCATGTCCGCATTATTCCTGGCAGCCGCGATGAATTCCACGGTCGGATCTCCTGCGGCCTGTGCCCGATCCGCGCAACTCTCCGAAGAGAGACGTTGCTCCAGAGCGGCGCCCGGAACGCAAATGTGCACCTGTAAATCGCAAAGGGTTCCGGCCGGGCACGACGTATCATCCATACAACTCGTCCTTGTCCTGAAAATCTCCCGATCGCAACAGAAGTACCCGTCAATGCACTCTCGGGTGCGGTTCCATGATCCGCCAAAAAGCGTGGTGATCTCGCAGTACGGCGAAGACGCGAGCGCGGCGTAATACGAGTCCCTGCTCAGATACCCCATGCTCAAGATTACATCCTCATCGGCATCAACCATCGAGTTCATCGGGGTACAGCTGAATTGGGACTCGTATGTTCCGCACCCCTCATACGCATCACTCCGCTCCTCATTGATCAAATTATCGTACCCGACCGCTTCGGCATTACAGCAGTACTTTCCGTTTCCGCAACGAGGCCGCGTTGTCGGCGGACCATTCGGGCTCGCGACCGTGGCATACACGTCTTCCAGAATACACGGTCCATTGTCACGAACATCCCGCACCACGCCACCCGGTAGATCCTCAATCCCCATGCAGGTAAAATTCTGCCAATTAGGAACCTCGTTCATCTTATCCGCGGCGCATGTGCCCAGGGCGGTTGCGGAAACAGGCGAACAGCATGAATACCCCTGAATCGGACATGCGCCACGCACATTCTGATAATCCGCTCTATCCGTGACGTACGGGGTGAGCATCGGATCAACCGTAAATGATGTTTGCGCCGTAGAGATCGTGCACATGTCCGAATTCGCCCGCTCAGCCTCCGAAGCCGTCCGACAGCGGAATGTGGGATTCTCCGGATCGCAGATCGGATTCGAAACACATCGGCCATCATCATTACATCGCTTGAACGCCCCGCAATCCTGATCGTTCCGACACGTCGTTCTCGTGCAACATTGCGTATTCGCCGTCGTGCAGAGGTCAGCGACCGTAATACTCTCCCCCTGGGCGTCGCTCCCCAGCACCAGGCTCGGATTCGTCGGAAAACATATTTCGTTCAAGGGCGTTCCTGTTGGAGTGGGCACGCAGGAATACTCCGACCGATTCTTATTATACGGGTACGTGCCGGTCGGAGGATCAACGGATCCGCACAAGCTCTGCCTGGATTTGATGCACGCGTACCTATTCTGCGTATTCGTTCCTTCCACGATTTCCGAAAGGCTAATCTCCGTCACATCCCCCTCGCTCGCACCAAACGTGTAGCATAGTCCCGGCCGTCCTCCGGCAGGAGCCGCGGGAGACAATTCCAAAGCGCGCCACAGATCCCGCGGCGTCGTGTAGTTCGCATAGGGCGTAGAACCGTACCCGCCAGCCTCGGTAATGTACGGACGGCTGATCAGGTATGACTGCGGGCGATCCCCGCTTCCGATAAAGCTACACGACGATCCGCCACCGCTCGCAATCCCGCCAAAGCGCTGACACTCCACATCCGCATTCTCCCGCGTGACCGGAATGATGCATGTCGGACGATCACCCGTGGGAAAATTTTGCCTATCCGACGTCGGCTCAAAAGAACAGTGTATTCCTTTGAAGTATCGAAAATCCCCAACCGTGCAATCCGCATCCGTGAGGCAATCAATCTGACGAATATTCGTGGTCTGAATCTGCTCCGGATCCACCTGCATGCCCGCGGAACGACACGTTGATTCACAACTGTCCGTGCAATTCGAGATGCCGGATGACACCTTTCGATATTCGTACACGCGTCCCTGCGTGGCACACTCACAGGCACAACGCCGTTCACCGCTCGCCGTGACGCGCTCATACGCGCTCGAAAGAGTCGAGTCTTCCGGGCACACATTGGCAACCGAGCATGCGGTCTGACATGTATTCGGAGCCGCAGGAACCGGACGGAGAAAAGTTTGAATATTTGCCGTATCCAAACAAGCGCACTGGCACGCGGAGAATGCCGATGCCTCTCCGGGCCACGCGAAAGCGCCAACTCCGAATGCGATAACGCACGCGAGCATTATGCCCGCCCTCCGTACAAACATACGTCTCTTATGATACCACGCGGGAAACCCTTTTCGTAGGGCGAAAACAATCGCATCCTCCTACCAGCTCCTCACTCGTTCCACACCCCTCCCTTTCACCCGAACCCACGCCGTAGAACGGGGCACGGCCCCTATCGCGTTCAACGCGACCTAACCCCTCCCTGTTTCATCCACCATGGGCGGACACGGCAGGGAGGGGAACTCTCTTAATATATGCACTACCTTTCATAGCAAGCTCCCCTCCATGCGCAAGCAGGGAGGGGCCGGGGGTGGGTTTGGGAAGTCACCGACGTGCTTCTACTGCGTCGTTGGACGTCTGATGGTTTGGGAGATCTTCCCAACCGCATTATTCACGGACTTCTGGATATCCAGCTCGCCCCGCACCACAACATCAATCATATCCATCATGGTCTTCTCCATGGTTCCGGGATCAATCCCCCGATACCAGCTCTGCGCCGTCAGAATCTGCGACGTGAATACGCCGACGTCGGCATCATCCAAACGCGCGTCAATGAGAGATCGTCGGGCGGGCGGGCGTTTTGCCGACGTGAGATAGGCATCCGCCTGATCCGCGCTCGTCATAATATTCACGATCTTCCATGCCAAATCAATTGACTTGGACTTCTTTGAGACTGTCCACGCCCAGTAATTGGCGTAGTTCACCTGCGGTGTATTCTCGATTTGCGGAACTTCCGTGATGCCGATATTCAGCTTGGGAGCCTGCGATCGAATGGTTGGCAGGTGATAGCTATACCCCAAGAAAAATGCCGACGTCCCCTGCGTGAAGGCCTGCAGGGAATTGGGCTGCTCAAGGTTCCACGTATATGCCTCCAAATCCGGATTCGCGAACTCCGTGTAGAACCGCAGAGCATCAAATGCCGGTGGCGCATCAACTTCCCGGCTCAATTCCTGCGGGATGCGATTGAACTGCGGGTAGCCCGACTCATTCACCATCACCGTACGATTCTGCATCATGAGGAGGGAAATGATATCAGGAGACCGCTCCACATTCGCGCCCGTTCCAAACCCCGCGCCTGCGCGTACCACCTCGCCCTGCGGATTGATGAGCGCGAGCTTGCTCACCTGCTCGTGAAACTGTCCCCATGTCTGCGGAGGATTCGAGATGCCCGCCGCATTGAGCAAATCCTTGTTGTAGTACAAGGCCAAAGTGTCCACGCTCATCGGAATGGCAAAAATGCGATCCTGAAAATCCTGCTTGAGCGGGTCCGTTGAAACATTTACTTTGCGAACCATGTCTTGGGACACCACATCCACGAATTCCCTCTTCATCTCATTCACGGTCAACATGCGCGATTCTTGAACCTCTAGCGTCGTTTCCTTCTTCACGGTTCCGGTCACGACTTGTTCCGCCACCTTCACCTGCGCGGGCTGATGCTGAATCTTGGGTTCATACTTACCGATCCACGTATTATGGACCATGAAGATATCCGGACCGCGATCTTCCGCAAAAGCATTGAGGAGCTGATCTTCGTATTCCTCGAGACGAAAACGCTTGAAGAAAATCGAGGCATAGGGATACCGACTGCGGAGCAGAGAGAGCGTTGACCGGTACGGGATATCATCATCCACCACGGACCAGACCACGATCGTCTTCTTTTCTGAAAGCTTCCTCGCTTCCGAACTAACGCCCTTGGTGCACCCCTGCCCCAAGAGAGCGATGAGCGCAAAACCGGCGATACATTTTTTCAAGCGATGCATACGAGGGGTAGTATACCGTGGGGAGAGGGGAGAGGGTAGAGGGTGACGAGTCGTGAGGAGAGGACGATGGCTGACGATCGCCAAAAAAATACCACGTACGGGCGTCCCGATGTCCATCGGGACGCCTCTATCCTCTCTTTCGTTCACGCGATATACTCGACGATATCCATCCTATGAACAAAAACGTCCGTAAAATCGTGATCCCCGTCGCCGGATTCGGCACGCGCTTCCTCCCGGCCACCAAGGCCATGCCAAAAGAGATGCTTCCGATCATTGATAAACCGATCATCCAGTACGTGGTCGAAGAAGCGGTCGCGAGTGGCATCCAGGACATCATCCTCGTGACCTCGGGGACAAAGCGTGCGGTTGAAGATCACTTTGATGATAATGAAACTCTCGAGCGTTGGCTGGAGCGAACCGGCAAGCACGATGTTCTCAAGACGATCAAGGAGATCGGCAAGATGGCGAACTTCATCTACGTGCGCCAGAAAGGGCCGTATGGAAATGCCATCCCCGTCCTCAATTCCGCCCACCTCATTGGAGACGAGCCATTCGCCGTGGTTTTTGGAGACGATATCTATACCGGAAAAATCCCCCGCATCAGACAAATGATTGACGTGTACGACAAGTACCAGGATCCGGTGCTCGGCGTTGTAAAAGTGGAGAAGGAGGATACAAAGAAGTACGGCATCATTGAACCGGGAGCTCGGGTGGAAAAATTCGTCTACCAACTCAAGAGCGTCGTGGAAAAACCAGGACCGGCAAAGGCTCCGTCGCTCCTGGCGGCAAACGCCGGGTACATTCTCACGCCTGACATCTTCGACGCCATTCGCAAGCTCAAGCCGAAGAAAGGTGGAGAATACGTGACGCTCGACGCCATCTTTGCCCTCATGAAAAAGCGCCCTGTCTACGCCTGCGAGATTCAGGGTGAGTACCACGATACCGGCTCCAAGATCGGCTGGCTCAAAGCGAACCTCACCATGGCCCTCGAACGGCCGGACATCCGGGACGAGGCCAAGAAATTGATGAAGAGACTGATGAAGTGAAGCGGGGGAAATAGCCGCAGCCGCCAAAACAATCTAGCAATCAAACAATCCGGTCAGTGTACCGGATTGTTTGATTGCTTTATTACTAGGGTAATGAGTAAAATCTGCCACCAATTTCATTGACCAAATAGGAGTCTCGCAA
>CAZWYJ010000023.1:0-16514 GCA_964638165.1 uncultured Gammaproteobacteria bacterium
AGCACCCTGTTGGAAAGGAAAACCTACTATTTGACCTTTCCTTTCACCTTTTGTTCTTCCCGAATCAACGGCAAGCACTCGGAGCAATACATGGGACGCGTCGGATCCAACTGGATCGGCATTTCCCACACCGCACCACAACGCGAGCAGGTATGCTTGAACTTGGGCTTATCCTTTTTCTTCGAACCTGCCGGCGCGGACTTCGCAATTGCCGCCAGACGGTCCGGTGAAAATCGCAGATACTCCGTTGGCCCGCCGTTTTCCTCGCTCTCCTCTTCCCCCTCGCCCGTACCCTCGGACTCCCGCTCTTCCGTTGTCTTAATTTTCGGATACAGAATAGCACTCGCCTGCTCCACACCATCTTCCCCTTCTCCCTCCCCTCCTTCCTCGCCATGCGAAGACGTTAATGCTCCCGCTTCCATACCGCTCCACTTCAAAACCTTATCCTCAATCTCCTGACGCCTCATGGCATACCGCTCGCGCGAAACCGCAATAACCTTATCCGCAACCCCTGTCCGTTGCGCGATCGGTGGCAAGGTCGTGGCACTGAACGCCTCCGTGGAAACGCCGTCCACCATGAGCTTGAGGTAAATGCCAAACTTCGGGAGATTCGTGAGGTCCTCCGGAAGGAATGTCGGAGCGAACTCCGTTTCCATATACGCCGCATCCGGCGAACCTACGCGGAAGATAATGAGGGAACCGACGTTGCCGAAAACGGCATCCCGAACCGTCTCATCCAGCTGTTCGATGTACTGGTGAGCCATGATGAGCGCCAAACGGTACTTTCGCGCTTCGGACAAGATGTTCGCAAACGCCGGCGTGGCGAAGTTCTGGAACTCGTCAACGTACATGAAGAAATCTTTCCGTTCTTCCTCCGGGATATCCACGCGCTCCATGGCCGCCAGCTGGAGCTTGGTAATCACCAACCCACCCAAAAGGCGCATATTATCCTCGCCGATCCGGCCCTTGGAGAGGTTCACGATAAAAATCTTCCGATTATCCATGATATCCCGCGGATTGATTGTGGATTTGACCTGCGCCAAAATATTGCGGATCACGCTCGCGCTCAAAAACTGACCAACTTTATTCTGAACCGGCGCGACCGCCTCCGTGGCGTACTTCTCGGACCATGATGTGAATTCCGCAACCCAGAACGTCTTCACGATCGGATCACGGATTTTCTCGACAACACGCTGGCGATACTCTTTGTCAACTAAGAGACGGTTAATGCCCAAAAGCGTGGCGCCCGGAAAATCCAAAAGCGCCATGACGCAGTTGAGCAAGATGTATTCCATGCGCGGGCTCCACACGTCCGGCCAAATCTTCTTGAATACGCCCATGAGTCCGGATGCGACAAGATGCTTCTGCTCATCATTAATCGTTTCCAAGATATTAAATCCGATCGGAAAATCCAAATCCGCCGGATTGAAATACACCACGTCATTGATGCGCCAACTCGGGATATAGTCCAAAATCTTCTCCGCGGTATCGCCATGCGGATCTATGTACGCACATCCATGCCCGGCATAGATATCGGAAAGGACCATGTTCTCAAGCAAGGTCGTCTTGCCCATGCCGGTTTTTCCGAGCACATACATGTGCCGACGACGGTCATCCAATTTGATCCCGAATCTGCGTTGCTGATTACGAAAATTCGTTTGCGCGAAGAGCGTAATGCCATTTGGATCAATATTCAGTTCGGAATTCGTTTGAGACATGGTGAAGAGGGGGCGCGGATCGCAGGGCGCGGGGGCACGAGATTAGCCGAAGGGGAGGTTAATCGGAGGCTCGATCTTCTTTGCTTCGGTCTTCTTCAATTGAGGTGCTTTGACATTCAAGACTACCGGTAGGTGCCACAGACTAGCGAGCTCATCCGTGCCAAGATGAAACATCTTGAGCCCAATGGCCGGATGGCGCTTTTGATATCCTTCGATCAGCCTGTTCTTTCGGTAATTATTACGCCGCTCCTTCATGAATAGCAGTACGCTACTCACGCCGACTTTGCCGTCCGGCTTCAAGGACTGCAGATCATTAGCATTGAACTGCTTAATGGCACCGATGAAGGACTGGAGAATTTTCGGTTTTGAGAAGACCTCCTTCTTGGCAATGTAGAGGAATCGGATCTTACACTGAAATTGAATCTTGGACCGTTTTCGCTCGATCGCCTCAATCACATTGCGCTCGCCCGGCGAAAGCATGAGCATCTTCATCGTCTTATCATCTTTCTTTACCTCCTTTTCTCCGGCGGCGAAACCAAGCAAAGATAATGCGATCCCCTTCAGGATCATAACTGGAAAATCCAAAACCTCTTCTACGATCGTCTTCTTAGCAACTTTTGCAGGATCGCCCTTGAGCTTCGAGACCTCTGCCAATGCCCGTACGCCGAACTCCTTTTGGTCGATCGGCATGAGGAGGATCTGATACCACGCCTGCTCGCCCGGACCTAAACGCGAAAACGCCTCAAGCAGGGCAGCGAGAGGATCCTTAAACTCCCCCGTGAGAGAATGCTCGAAATCGACATAGGTCTTGAGCGGATACACGTCGCTCTTGACCGGCGTCATTTCCGTGCCATACAGATCATACTCCTCATCTGGGTACTTTGACGGCACCGATGAAACATAGTCCCCCACCTGCGTAATCTCCGCGGTCGGATACTGAGCGTAAATCGATGCCTCAACAAGATCGCGCTGCTTATCCAAGCACCGAATGAGGTACTGCAAATGACCTTCAATGGAAATAATCTCAACGGAAAAAACATCCTGCACTTTTCCATCCCACCACTTTTCCATTTTAGATGCCGGAGAATGTCCGCCAGCAAGGTGGGCAAAGGTGTTCTCCACCGCTTTCACGGTCTGCTCGGACTCCCGCGGAACATCAATGGCAAGAAGCACGTGCTTCTTCTTCATAATATGCTTCGTCTGCCTGTACTCAAGCCAAAGGGCCCGCCCTGCAAACCACCCTAAAATAAGAAAGACGATCCATCCGCCATGCGAGATGATGAACCACATGGCCCGCACCGGATCCTGTCCCATTTCCGCGAGCAATTGATCAAAAAACACCGCGTATTTTTCATACGAGAGCCAATCAGAAAGATTACTGACAACCGTCGGATCCTCTGTCAATGGAATGTCTTCCATGGGCGGGATTATAGCACGCGTGAACAGTAGGGGCACGCCGGTGGCGTGCCCCTACTGTTCACGCCACCGGCGTGCCCCTACTTCTTGCCAAGCTTATTCCACGTCACTAGGATCGGCGCCGCGATGAAGATGGATGAATACGCTCCAGCGACAATACCAATGATCAAGGCGAGCGCGAACGGACGAAGTGACATTCCACCAAAAAAGTAAATTGCTACAAGCGAGAGCAACGTCGTGATGGACGTATTCAACGACCGCACATACGTCTGTTTGAGCGATTCGAGAACGATGTGCTCAAAAGACCCGCTTATACGGCGAAGATTCTCACGGACACGGTCCAAGACGACGATCGTGTCATTAATTGAGTACCCGAGAATCGTCAGGATGGCCACGACGAACGTCGTATCAACTTCAAAACCCGCTGTTTTACCAAGAATGCTGAAAATACCAATCGGAAGCAGGGTGTCGTGAATAGCGGAAACGAGCGTCACGACGCCGTACTTCCAGTTCTGCACGGCTCCAGACACACCTCGAAAAGAGTACGCGATATACAATCCGATAGCGATGCAGGCAATGATGAGCGCGGTGATGGACTTTCCACGCAGCTCCGCGCCGATGGCTGGGCCGATAGAGTCAAAACGCAGTTCCTTTGCGCCAGAAAAGGCCTTTTCAAGACGGCTAAAAACCTCCTGATGCTGAACATTATCCAGCGTCTTCATGCGAATATTCACATCCGAATCACCCACCGGCTGGATCACGACGGATCCAAGATCAAGACCGTCCATGGCCCGCTCAATTTCCACGGATGTCGGGCGCTGATCAAAACGGACCGAGAGCAAAGAGCCTCCCGTGAAGTCAATACCGAACTTCAAGCCGAACGTCGCGATGCAGAAGACGGAACCGACCAGCAAGATGCCGGAAAAGGCGTACCAGAGAGCGCGTAGTTTGATGATATTCATACCTTAGACATTTGTTGAGCGAGATTTCAAGAAGAGCCACGGAACCTTCTGCGCGAGCGGCGTAAGCGCCACGAGCTTCAATAGAGTCTTCGTGATGACGAGCGCCGAAAACATCGAGGTCAAAATGCCGATCGAGAGCGTGAGCGCAAAACCCTTGATGAGCGAAGACGTGAACAGGAAGAGGACGAAACAGACGATCAACGTAGTTACGTTCCCATCGCGGATGGACGGCCACGCGCGCGCAAAGGCATCGTCAATCGCCGAACCCATGGACCTTCCGGCCTTGAGCTCCTCTTTCAACCGCTCGAAGATGAGCACGTTCGCATCAACCGCCATGCCAACAGACAGGATGAAGCCCGCAATGCCGGAAAGGCTCAATGTTACCGGAACGAGCTTGAAGATCGCAACGACGACAACGCCGTAACAGGCCAGCGCGAAAACGGATACGATGCCTGGAATACGGTAGAACAGAACCATGAAGATGATTACGAGGAGAAATCCGTACAAGCCGGCCAAGAGTGACGCGGAAACCGATTCCGCTCCGAGCACCGGCCCCACGGACTGTTGCGCCACGAGCGAGATCGGCACCGGCAATGCGCCGGCCTGTAGCCGTTGCGCGAGCTCCTTGGCTTCCTGAATCGTGAAGTTGCCACTAATCGTTGCCTGACCGCTCGGAATCTCATTCTGCACGGTCGGGATGCTGATCGGGCTTCCGTCGAGGTAGATCGCGACAGGCTTTCCGATATTGCGTCGCGTGATATCCGCGAACAGCTTGGATCCTTCACCGTCGAACTGAAGCGCGATTTGCGCCGAACCCGTTTGCTGATCAAAGTCGAGCACGGCGCGCTCCAAGTTCTTTCCGGTCAAATCCGTGCGCTTGTACGGCTCGCTCTCTATAACATCTTCCGGCATCTGCTTGGCGATCGCGATAAGCTCGGCACGAAGATCTACCTGCGGTCGCTCGCCATTCTTCTTGATGAGGTGAAAACCGAAATCCGTTTCAATGATGCCCGAGATCGCTCCGGTCTCCATTGCGAACACAGCTTCCTCAAAGGCTTCGACCATATCCCCCTTCTTGAACCACCCGAGATCGCCACCGGTTTCCGATGCACCGGGCTCTTGAGAGTACTGACGGACCAGAGCGTCAAAATTCTCCGTCGTAGCTTCTCCGGCGATTCGCTCGATCAATGCCCGTGCTTCCTCCTTCGTGCTCGTCGCCGAACTCCGCGCCGCATCCTTCCACTGGACGAGAAGGTGCGCGGCACTCACCTCGGATCCCATGGCCTTCTTCTCCTTGATATCAACGACCGCGAACAATCCCATGTCGTCATCAACTGCATTTTTCACAAGCCCGACCGATTGCCCCTGAACGACATCCAGAAGGCCTCTATACTCAACGCTCTCCGAGAGCCATCCGGCATCAACCGCCTCGGATACGTACGAATGCTCATTTCGACTATCGCGCGCCACATCTTCCAGACTCGCCCCAGACTCCGCGCGCGCGAGAATATCCTGAGCCGTTTTCAAACGCGTGGCATTTTCTTCATCCACAACTTTCTGCTCTTCTTCCGTTAACGCGCGTCCCGCATCCGGATTCTCCTCACGGAATTCCAGAATCGGCGTTTCGCCAATCATCCGGATCGCCTCATTGATATCGCGAACACCGGCGAGCTCAACGGTTAAGCGCCATTGATCCCCTGCCCGTATCGTGAGCACAGTCGGCTCCGACACGCCCATCTGGTTCACACGACGCTCGATCACGTCACGGACACCATCCATGGCGCTCGCGCGATCCTTTTCTTCAACCTTGGAAAGATCGGCGATGTACTCCAAATGCGTACCGCCTTGCAGATCCAAACCCAAAACAATAGGGAAGTCTACGGATTTTATCTTGCCATTCGTGAGCGTATTCACCTGTCCGATCAGCCAATTTGCGGCCTGTGGATAGGAAACCGAACCCGCGACAAGGAAGAGGATGAGAACGAGCAAGGCTCGCCTGATCAACGATTTCTTGGTCATTGAAACATTCTTCGTGATAGCCATAATATGCGGGCGAGTGTACCCCTCCGGTAGGCAGAATGGCAAGGGAAAACCGCCCTTTAAGAGCCATATTGCCCGTCAGACTTGACAAAATACCCATTTTATGATATCTTTTTCCATTCACCAGAAGTCTCAGGAGGCTCTTTCAAAGCCTTAGAGCGAGGAGAGACGACCGCCTATCTCGGTCGAAAAAATAGATAGGGGATTTTTCGATAGAAAAATTCCGAGCACTTGACCGGCTCTCCTCTTTTTGCCTATGCGTAGGCAAAAGATTGACCCCGGTCTTTTTGTTTCTTCCGGAGGTTCGGCATGTTCTTCACGCTTTCGTGGAGGACAGTCGAACCACTTGGAGGATTCATGACGAAGACCGTCGAGATCATCGTCCGCCGCCGCGGCCCGTCGTTCGCGCCCGTGACGGGCGCGAATGCCCGGTCCATCGAGATCGAGATGCCCGGGAGCGCCAAGGACAAGGCGCCCTACCCGCCACACAACGCGCCGGTCCGGCTCGTCCGGATCAGCACCCGCTCCCCGAGGAAGGGACAGGTGAAGAAGGGGCGCTAGTCCGGCTCTCTCCTCGACTTCGCTCGGCGGATGGAACCTCTCGTTCCATCCGCCCCTCACCCGAACATCGAACGCAGTTCGAGATTCAGGCGAGGGAAGCCACACGAACACACACGTTCGTGTTCCATGTCTTCTCTCGGAAACGAGGAGGACATGAAAAGGCTATTTCGCCCCTCAATTCAGGACATTGTGAATGATCCCCGTAAAGCCAGTGATGGAGACATCGCATGGCTGAAGGATCAGGCCACGGATCCGGAAGCGGATCCCATGGAGGCTTTCTGCGCCTGGCAGGCCTGCGCGCGCGTCGCGGCAACGAACCCGAAGTGGTCCGGATTGCTGGACCAAGTTCTCCGCTTCCGCGCCAACCGCACGAGCGAGCCCCCGCTCGCGCAAGCGGGCTAGTAAGCACAACCTCAACTCCGGAGAGCACCGACACTCGTCGCGTGCTCTCCCCTCACCCGATATCACGAACGGAGTTTCGCGATATGGAGTGAGGGAAGCATCCGGGTGCATTTTCGCACCCCATGACCAACCTCGCCGGAAAAAGCAATGGCACATTCCAAAGACTTCGAAGCGCTCGCGCGGAATTCCGCCAACCACGGCCGCAACCTCGCGGCCGGGGTCACGGACCTCGAGCTCGCCGAGCTCGACGACCTGTACACAGCGGTCGAAACCCGGAACCCGTTCGCGGGTCTCGGCGACGCGGAGTTCGAGGACGCCTTCAACGCGGCGAGCGTGGGCGACCTGATCGCTCTCCCCGTCTAGCGCTTCTGCCAGACGCAACACGAGCGGGAGGTGAAGTCACTCTTCACCTCCCCTCCTCACCTTAATGCTTCATGCACAGCATGGAGCCTCGAGATGAGGATGCAAACTCCTCAACGCTTCAAACCAGACTTCCAGAAGGGAAAAACGTGTTGGAGACAAACATTCCGATGCTCGTGCTCGCCATCATCCTTCTCATGGGGATACTCGTGCGCCGAGCCATCTCGTAACACGCGACTCTCCGGAGGGAGGTGAAGTCACTCTTCACCTCCCCTCCTCACCAATACTCCATACAAATGTATGAGGCCTTGGTGAGGATGTACTGACGCACCTCAAAAATCAAACCCGTCCGCGCACCCGCCGGACTTCACGGAGTTAAGGGAGGATTCATGTATCAAGGAATTTTTTTGGCCACGGTGTTAGCGATTCTTATGGTTGCGGTCGCCGTGATCGCGTGGCAGCTGTGCGTATATGTCACAGCGTATGTGACTGCCGTGAACACGGCGCAAAAGCACCCGACGCCGCAGACCTTCGATCCGGAGATCTACGGGACGCCGGGATACATCTCCTCTCGGCACGCCTCAAGCACGAGGATTTCCCGTCCCCCGCGGACGCCAGCTCTCGCGAGCCCGGAGGAAGTCGTTTCGATCGAGCAGATCGAGACAGCTCCCACGCACTTCGCACCCGCGCAGTGCGGACCACGTAGCGGAGCAACGAATCTGACCATGCTCGGCATGGAAGCTCCGATGCCTCCGACGCGGAATCCCCGCCTTCCCGCGCCCCCGCCACGTCGGGGAACTCAGCTCGGGATGCCTCGTCCGCAAGAGCCCCAGCAAGCTCCGCGCATCGCGAAGCTCACGCCACCGAGCGCGGAACCGCAGCGACCCGCGAGCAAGGCCCCGTCGAGTCCACCTCCTCCGCCAAGCCGGAGGACGCAACTGGGCATGGGAGTTCCGACTCCTCTTCATCGAGGAACCCAGCTCGGCATGGGCGCTCCGGCGAAGCCCCAGCAGGCACAACGGACCACGCAGGCCCCACCGCCCGCAAGTACCGCGCCCGCGCCCATGACAACGGCCGCACCGATTCGTCAGACCTTCTTCAAGAAGTTGCTGTCGAGTCGCTCGACCGTCCAGGGGCTCGCTTCTCCGCCCATTGCTCCGGCACCTCTGCCCAAGTCGGCTCATCCGACGCGGGAAGAGCTCCGCCAAGGCCTCGTAACAGAGCACGGGCGCTGGCACGTGGTAACCACGGGCCAGATCCACACGGAGGATCGGACGAATGGCGTCCGCCTCGTGGGAAGAGACGGCCCCGTGTACTCCACGGGCCTGATCGAACGCCTGGTCGCGAATGGGTACAAGCCCATCGTGATCGTGGAGCCGAGGCACTCCTGCCTCACCTGGTGGGAGAGCTACCTCATGGGGCCGGGCCACGCGGTCCGGCTAGCTTCCATCAAGGCCAAGGACGATGAGGAGCGTCTCATCAAGGCCTGGAAAAAGGCCGCGGCGCTCGTCGGCGTGGCACCTCCGTCCGCCCCGACGTCGTGGACGGACATCCGCGACACCCTCGCCTTCTTCGCGGGATACGGAGAAGAAGGGGTCCAGGTCTTCAACCTGACCTACGACCCCAAGTCCCGGGCAGCCTAATCAGGTAGCCCTCGCGTTCTTTCCTTCAACTCTCTCAACGTGCCGAATCATGGAGATGATTCGGCACAACACAGAGTGTTAAAGAATAATACCCATCCCCGGCCCTTCCCTGTTTCACAGGGAAGGGAGCTTTCTTATGAAAGGCAGTGCATATGTAAGAGAGTTCCCCTCCCTGTGAAACAGGGAGGGGTCAGGGGTGGGTTTGGGTGAGTAGAGAAGGGGTTGGGTCGCGTTTAACGCGACGGCGTCACGTTCTACGTGATAGGGGCCGTGCCCCGTTCTACGGGGTGGTTCTTTATATCACCATCTTCATCAGAGATCCCACAACCATCCCTATCAGAATTGCCATACCTCCGAGAATCGCCATACGCGCTCCGCTCCGAAATACGCGCGTCCGCGAAACGCTCCCTCCCCAAATGCCGAGCAAAAAAAGCGCGAGAACCGACGAGGCGATCGAAACGACGATTGCCGTAGGGATCGGAAGAAACATGTATGGCAGGAGTGGGACAAACCCCGCAAAAAAATATCCGACGAACATCAGGATCGCCGAAGACACCGAAGTAAAAGGCGCTGCCTCTTTTTGCAACAGAAATTCCGCTCCAGATCGTTCCGAGAGATAGCTCCCAACACCCATGGAAAACGCTTCAACGAAAATGACGACAACGCCGGTTAAAAAAATCGTGGCGCGCGGAACATCGGCGAACGCGACGCCCGAAAGCACGCCGACTGTAGAGACCAAACTATCTTCAACGCCAAAAATAAAATTCCGAAACTGTTGCGCTTGCGATGCACGCGGATGAAAAAGACGCATGATGACGGAAGTATAACATGGGTGGCCGTAGGGGCATGCCGGCGGCATGCCCCTACGGCCACCCCATTTACTGCTATACTGCCTCTAGACATGCAGAAAAGAGGTTTTACCCTCATCGAGCTTCTCGTGACGATTTCCATCGTCGGGATTCTCGCTGTCATTTCGGTCGTCACGCTCCAGTACGCCAGAAACCGGGCGAAGATCACACAAGCACGAAGCGACCTCACGCAGCTCCAAAAAATCTTCATGACCGCCCAACAGGAACGAGGCGCTCCGCTCACGGAAATTACGGGAAACAACTGCACGGACTGCAGTTGCAGAACCGGCGAAGACATGAGGAATTCGACCGGAGAATGCTTTACGGACTGGCAAACAGCCATCACCCTGATCGAAGCCGCAACGAACGGACTCGCATACAGAGCATCCATACAATTCGCCCGCGATCCATGGGGAAGTCCGTACGATCTCGATGAGAACGAACGGGAATTCGACCCGAACGACTGTCGTCTTGATACGTTTCGTTCCTTCGGCCCGGACGGTATCCGAAATACCCCCGATGACATCAATCTTACGGGTGACGCCTACCTTTCAGAACTTCCGTTAAGCAGAGCGTGCCCGTGAAGAACAATGCTGAAAAATTAAAATATTTTAGTCTTTTTTTAATTCTTCTCTAGATATTCAAACCTCGACATTTTCTTTCCATCCACCTCCACCTCTTCGATGAACATCGCAAGCGGACGGACCCAAAGATCGTAGTCGCCGTACAGCGCCCGATAGATCACGAGCTCCTCTTTGGTCTCGCTATGATGCGCCACACCGAGGACTTCGTACTCCTTGTTCTTATAGTGGCGATATTTTCCAAGTTTTAACATAGAATAATCAAAGCACCGCGCCATCCAAATCAATACACGTCGGTCCACCGGATTGATACACATCCGCAGCCATCCGACAGGTCACGAATAATGGATGTGGCAACGCGTCAAGCGCATACCAGTCCCAGCCCTCACACTTATCCGGTTCGAGATTCTCCGGTTCGCCACCATCCCAATCCGCGAGTAATCCGACGTGCACAAAATGTTTCGGCGCAAAATCACGCACATTCATGGTGTACAAAAACCGGATATTCTTGATCTGAATGCCACATTCTTCCGCAACTTCGCGCCGTCCGCAATCCGCATACGATTCCATAAGCTCCAAATAACCTCCCGGAAATGCAAACTCGCCTTCTCCATGCGAACCCCTTCGCTTGCCAAGAAGAATTTTTCCATCCTTAAAGACCATCACGCCAATACCGACTTGCGGAACAGAATAATCTTTAGACATAGTCTATGATTCCTCCAAAATAATCTTCTTCGTAAACGCCCCATGCGTTTTGCGCTTCTCTTTTTGTTTCTCAACAACCTGCTCAATCGTCCACCCCTTGAATTCGAGAATTGCCGTAATGACTTCGAAGACGTCCGCCATCTCTTCAAGCGACTCTTCATGCGCCCATTCCTCAACTTCCTCGCGCAACTTCTCTTTGAGCTTCTCCCGATACTCCGCATCGTCCGCGATGTGCATCGTATATGACTCACCCTTTGCGGCAATACGATCAGGAACTTTGTCGCGCACGAGTTTATGATATTGGGTCATACATTTGATGAAAGATACATCCGAACACCTTCAAGAACACCGGATATAAAATACCGATCCGGATCAATTCTGGATAAATCCGCCCATAGGAATCCCATATGCTCATCACTGATTTCCAAGTCTCCGTCTATATAATCCGCTACAAAAAATAAATAGAGGACATGCGTATCCTTCCCAGTACTTGCCAGTGCAGCAGGGATAAGATGTCTGCCGACGGCAACGGGCTTCCGATAAAAATGATATTTCACATTTCCGACTTCTTCCCGTATTTCGCGCGCCACGATCTCGGAAAAGTCCGTCCGAAACTCATCAATATCAATCCGTCCGCCAGGCAGGTCATAAAATCCAGCATAGCTCCCCCTCTCTACGGATTTTAATAATAAAACTTCATTCTTCTCGTTCTTCAAGAAAAGTTTTAAAGAAACCTGATACAGATCTTTTTCCTTTTTCATATCATGATACCTATTTTCATATTTCGCGTAGCATGCTTGACATTTTAAGAAAATATCCTATACTCCGACCTATCATACACCCCTTCCACGCCTAGAAATAGGCAAAACCACAGGAGGCGTCATGCCGAACATTCTCAGTCCGAATTGGGATCACGAAAAGGAAAAGTGCGATCTGCATCCAAAATGCCGCCGGCTTCCCTGCGTGGCGTGCATCGCCGAACACCAAGACGACATCGTCGTCGAACTCACCGCGGAGGAAGACCGCGCTCTCAGCTCCCCTGTCGAAGTAGAGAAGCAATCCTTCTTTGCGAATTTCCCCTCATCAGACCAAGACTGGCTCGCCGAACGAGCCATCTAAACTCATGCCGTGCCGAGCATCACGCAAAAAACTGCTCTTTTTTCATTCCCCAGAAACATCCTCGCTCCAACTTTGCACGAGATTTTCGTAGCACTCCTTACAGAGATGAAACTTTCGTACCATCTGTTCCTCATTCGGCGGACTCAATAAAATTGCGCCGAAATCGGTCAATTCTTGTTTGCACTTATCGCAAGTGGGTCGTATAGCCATACTATGCTCCGTGGCACTTCTTGGATTTATCTCTGAACTACGCAGGGGTTATTAAATCTTTGACCGTGCATTTCCTGGACTCTCCATTGATTTCAAGGATTACCCAAATGTCTGGCCCATAAAAATTTATTAACTCCTGACAAGTGTTACATGGAGGAATAATAGTAGGCTTTGGGACGTCTCTCATTGTAACGGCGACAATGGAATCAAATTCCTTTTCGCCATTTGAGGCCGCCATCCCCATCGCCACATGTTCTGCACAAACATCAATATTTTGAGATTCGAGATGAACGCCAGCATAAATCGTTCCCGATTTTGCGCGGACCGCAGAACCTACGTGATGCTTTCCATATAGGAAATTATTCTGTACAACTGTTGCTGCTGCATCAATTAATTCCTGATCTTCTTTTGTAATATTTGTGTATTCCACATTCCTACTTCCCATGGCACTTCTTATACTTCTTCCCACTCCCACATGGACACGGATCATTCCTCCCGATTTTTTCATCCGACCCTGCGCCCAATGACCCATGCCCTACGCCCTGATCCTGTCGTTCCGCCCCTTCTTCCATGCTCGCATTCGCGGCCACCGTGCTCTCGCGATGAATCTGAATACGGAAAATCATGTGCGCAATCTGACGGGAGATCTGCGACTGCATGTCATTGAACATGAAGTAGGACTGCTTCTTGTACTCCACGAGCGGGTCGCGCTGACCATAGCCCTGTAAGCCGATGCCGTGGCGGAGATGCCCCATGCTCTCGAGGTGACCGATCCACGCATCGTCAATCGCGCGCAAAGAGATAGCCCGCTCCACATCCGTGAGTAATGCCGGCTCTCCAACCTGCTCTTCCAAAGCCTTGTAGGCCTCGCCGACCCACTCCATGATGCAGGACACGAGCGAATCACGACGCTGTGCGAGATCCAATTTGCCATCAAGTTCCGTACGACACACGCTTAATTTTCCGTCCACGTCCTGCGTCGGCGGAAGAATGACCTTCAAGCCGTCCTCGATCGCCTTCATGTCCCATGTTGTCGGATCTTCCGCGCTCGTATGGAACATGACGAGCTGTTCGATCTCTCCTTCGACGGATTCGAGAATAACAGCCTTCAACGGACGCTCTCCCTCCTCCGTTCTCTCCATGGAAGCGGAAAGGATCTTCCGCCGACGCCCGTAGATGGCCATGCGATGCTTGTTTAGGACGTCGTCATACTCAAGCAGGTGTTTGCGGATATCGAAGTTATGCCCTTCTACGCGCTTCTGCGCCTGCTCCATGGACGATGAGAGCATCTTGTGCTCGATCGGCATGTCATCCGGCACACGGAGAACCTCCATCACCTTCTTGACGCGATCGCCACCGAAGATGCGCATAAGGTCATCCTCAACCGAGAGGAAGAACTGCGTAGAACCCGGATCGCCCTGGCGTCCGGCGCGACCGCGGAGCTGATTATCAATACGCCGGGATTCGTGCCGTTCCGTGCCGATCACATGCAATCCGCCAAGCGTGCGAATATCCTCCGTCTCCTTGGCATCCGGCGGATTCCCACCGAGAATGATGTCCACGCCACGTCCGGCCATATTCGTGGCAAGCGTGACCGCGCCCTTACGACCGGCCTGCGCGATGATCGCGCCTTCCCGCTCATGGTTCTTGGCATTCAAAACCTCATACGGAACACCGGCCTCGCTCAAGAATGCTGAAAGAATTTCATTTTTCTCAATGGACGCCGTACCAATGAGCACGGGCTGGCCTTTGCGCTGACGTTCCTTCACTTCTTCGACAACCGCTCGAAATTTATTGACTTCGTTCTTGTAAATCCGATCCGGAAGATCCGTCCGCTGCGCTGCGCGATTCGTCGGAATCACGAGCACGTCGAGCTTGTAGATCTTATAGAATTCTTCGGCCTCGGTTTCTGCCGTTCCAGTCATGCCCGCGAGTTTTTCGTACAAGCGAAAAAAGTTCTGGAACGTGATCGTCGCCAACGTGATGGATTCGCGCTGAATCGTCACATGCTCCTTGGCTTCGATCGCCTGATGCAATCCTTCGCTGTAACGACGCCCCGGCATCAAGCGACCCGTGAACTCATCCACGATCAAGACCTCGCCGTCCTTCACCACGTAATCCTTATCCTTCTTGTAGAGAACTTGCGCGCGCAAGGCCTGTTCAAGGTGATGCACGGTGCGCATACCTTCGGCCGTATAGAGATTACCCATGCCCAACCACGCCTCCATCTTATTAATACCCTCTTCGGTAATCGTTGCGACACGCTGCTTCTCATCAATCTTGTAATCCGTTTCCACCTCAAGACGCGGAACGAGATCCGCCATGCGATAGTACAACTCCGCCGGTTCCGAGGCCGGACCGCTAATGATGAGAGGGGTGCGCGCTTCATCAATCAAGATCGAGTCAACTTCGTCTACGATGGCAAAATGCAATTCCCGTTGTGCCATCTGCTCCTCGCGCTGAACCATGTTATCGCGCAAGTAATCAAAACCGAATTCATTATTCGTTCCGTACGTGATATCCGCCGCATACGCTTCGCGACGCGAACACGGACGTAAATAATCCATGTCCACTTTAAAACTTCCGGTTTCATCTCGCTGCGGATCGTGTTGAGCCTCATTCGTGAAACTCGGATCGTACAAAAATCCACCCTCATGCTGGATACAGCCGATGCTCAAACCGAGAAAGTGGTAAACCTGCCCCATCCACGCGGCATCACGCCGTGCAAGGTAGTCGTTCACGGTAATGAGGTGAACACCTTTGCCCGTGAGCGCGTTTAAAACAACCGGCGCCACAGCCGTGAGCGTCTTTCCTTCACCCGTCCGCATCTCCGCAATAGTCCCACGATGAAGCACAATGCCACCGATGAGCTGGACATCGTACTGACGCTGTTTCAGCGTACGCTTGGTCGCCTCGCGCGTTAATGCAAAAACCTCAACCAAAACGTCATCAAGCACCGTGCCATTCGCGATCTTCTCCCGGATCTCTTGAACCCGCGACCGGATCGCCTCATCAGACAAAGCCTGAACCTCCGCATCAAGCGCATTAATCTGGACGATCAGAGGCTGAATTTTCTTTATTTCCTTGGCATTTGGATCACCGAAAACCTTCGTGAGAATTCCCATATGTCCCGGCATCGTAGCGTAAAACGGGCTTTTGAACAATAGGAATACAGGTCTGTGAGTCCGTAGGATCGTAGGCATGTCCCGAGTGCATCCGAGGGATCCGTAGGTTAAATGCAAAATTCGTTCATGAATGAGGTCCACAGACTCACGAACGTATGATCTTACGGACTTCTTTATATGTGCACGAACATCCTTTCCCCACCTCCCCTACCCCACGTCTTGCGTCGTAAAACGTTAAAACCCCTCATTTAGTATATCAAGATGGCTCTTCCTCAAAAAAAGGGGCGGTTCGCGAACCGCCCCTACCTACCACCTACCATCTACTACCTACCCGCCCTACGCTTGCCTCCGCTTCTCTTTCCACTCGACGAGTATCTCCTGCAGGTGATCCTTCACCTTATCAATCGCCTTATAGAGATCCTCTTCCTGTTTCTCAACGAAGAAATCCTTGCCCGGTACGAAGATATGACCGGAACAAGTATAGATATCCCCGTGCTGATGCTTGTGTGAATCCATTTTTAATTCACAATGGATCTCCGTAATTTCGCCATCGTACTTTTCGAGCATTGTCAGTTTTTCTTCCGCATACGTCTTGAGGGCATCTGTTAATTCGAGTCCCTGTGCTTTGACGTCAATATACATAGTATTAAGGGTTACGAATGAGATACTTCTATCATAGCTTCCCATTCATCCACGTGCAATGACAAACAGTTGATTGGTAAGTGGCTGATTAGTTGATTGGTTTTTTTGGCCGTATTTTCTAATCATCCAGTTAGACACCACCAGCAAGCTGGTGGCTTAATGAGTGGGAACTGCCCCAGGGG
>CAZWYJ010000024.1:0-15488 GCA_964638165.1 uncultured Gammaproteobacteria bacterium
CCCCACGCCCTTCGTATGACTATCCACGAACTCCGTCAGAAATTTCTCGACTTCTTCAAAGAGAAGGGGCATTCCATTATTCCTTCTGCTTCGCTTTTGCCGGAAAATGATCCGAGCGTGCTTTTCAATACGGCCGGAATGCAGCCACTCGTTCCGTATCTCAAGGGCGAACCGCATCCAATGGGAACGCGCTTGGCGGATGCGCAGAAGTGCTTGCGGACCGGCGATATTGACGAAGTTGGAGATAATCGCCACCTCACATTTTTCGAGATGCTTGGGAATTGGTCACTTGGGGATTACTTCAAGGAAGAGTCTATCGCGTGGTCATTTGAATTCCTCACATCTAAAGAGTGGCTTGGTATTGATCCGAAGAAGATCTACGTGACCGTTTTTGAAGGGGATGGCGATGCGCCGCGGGATGAAACCTCGATTGGTATCTGGCAGGCGCAGTATGAGGTCAAGGGAGTTGTTGCGGAGGTTGGCGCGGCGGAAAAGGACGAGCCCGCGGCCGGAGACGGTGTGCGCATCTTCGCCTATCCGAAAGCGAAGAACTGGTGGCCCGGTGCAATGACAAAGGGGCTCTGTGGTCCGGATACGGAGATTTTTTACGACACGGGTCTTCCGCATGATCCGTCTTTCGGGCCGGTGTGTCATCCGAATTGCGATTGTGGGCGATTTGTGGAGATTTGGAATAATGTCTTCATGCAGTTTAATCGGACGGAAGAGGGCGGAGTCCTTGAGACCTTGCCGAAGCAGAATGTGGATACCGGCATGGGCTTGGAGCGGACGTCCGCCGTACTCAATGGCTTCTCCTCGGTCTACGATCTCGACGTTTTCCAGGTGATGTTCCGTGGCATTGAGTCGCTGTGCGATGCGAGGTACGGGTCATCAGACGAGTCCACGGATCGTTCCATGCGCATCATGGCGGACCATATCCGTTCTGCGGTATTTGCCATTGCGGACGGCGCGGTTCCATCCAATGTCCAGCAGGGGTACGTGATCCGGCGCCTCCTCCGTCGCGCAATCCGCGAAGGCCGTCGTATCGGTATCACGGAACAATTCTGCGGGGCGATCGCGAACGTCATCATCGGCGAATTCGGCGTGCACTACCGCGAACTTGAAACGAAACGTGCGGAGATTATCGCGGAGATCGTTAAAGAAGAGGAGAAGTTCGGGAAGACGGTCGCGAATGGCATGAAGGAGTTGGAGAAGATTTTGGAGAAAGGATTTATGTCGAGTGAGCAGGCATTTGTGTTGTACTCGACATACGGCTTTCCGCTTGAACTTACGGAAGAGATTGTCCGCGAGCGCGGGGGCTTGGTGGATCATGAGGCGTTCAAGGCGGAATTCGAGAAGCATCAGGAGCTCTCCCGCACGGCATCAGCCGGCATGTTCAAAGGTGGACTGCAGGATACGTCGGAGGCGAGTGCGCGCCTGCATACGGCTACGCATCTGCTCCATGCCGCGCTTCGTAAGGTGCTTGGGCTCCATGTTCAGCAAAAGGGGTCGAATATCACCCCGGAGCGTTTACGTTTCGATTTCTCGCATCCAGACAAGATGACTCCGGAGCAGATCAAGGAAGTTGAGGATCTTGTGAACGAGGCGATCAAGCGGGATCTTCCGATCATCTGCCAGCACATGGCTGTTCACGAGGCGGAGTCATCCGGTGCCCTCGGGTTCTTCAAAGAGAAGTATGAGAATCTTCCGAGTTTGAGCGTGTATCAGGTGGGGGAGGATGCCGAATGGTTCAGTAAGGAGATCTGCGGAGGCCCGCATGCGAACCGCACGGGTGAGCTCGGATCATTCAAGATCCAGAAGGAAGAGGCCTCGTCCGCAGGCATTCGCCGTATAAAGGCCGTTATCGGGGCATCATAAGGGCGGGGTCATATCGCCCAATCGGTCGGTGTATTGTCATCGTGAGGAGTTTTTTGATTGGCACCCATGTTTGATTTTTTTGACGTTCTTGTCTATGATCGCGTTGCTGAAATGACGGAATTTCTCCGTCATGGATTGGAGGTAGTTCGTGGGAAAAACAGCAAGCGTTCTTTTCATCGTCCTAGGAATCTTCGCCGTCATTGGCATCGGTGGTTGCTCGGTCGTCTTGAGTGGCTACAATGGTGCGATTTCTGCGCGCAATGCTTCGGATAGGCAGTTCGCCAATCTCGAGAGCGTGATCCAGCGTCGCAGTGATCTGGTCCCCCAGCTCGTCAGTGTCGTCAAAGGCAATGCGAACTACGAGAAGGCCACGCTCGAGTCCGTCACGCAGGCACGCACCGCGGCAACGCAGATCAAGCTCACGGCGGATGATTTGAGCGATCCGGCCAAGATGCAACGTTTCATGGAGGCGCAGGACCAGCTCAAGGGGGCGCTTTCTCGGTTGCTCGCAACAGTCGAGAACTACCCCGAACTCAAGGCGACTCAGGGCTTCATCGAGCTCCAGGCCCAGTTGGAAGGTACGGAGAACCGGATCAATGAAGAGCGGATGAAGTACAACGCGTCCGTTCAGGCATTGAATAATGCGCTCCAGCTCTTTCCCTCGAGCATCGGTGCCGGATTCGCTGGCATTGCTCCGCGTCGGCCGTTCGAGGCTTCGGAGTCGGCTCACGCCGTTCCGGAGGTGAAGTTCTAATGCCCTGTCGGGTCCTCGTGTGGGTTCTGCGCTGTCTCGTTTTTTGCATCGTCGGATACCTCCCGCTGACAGCGTACGCATCGCCTATCTTCCCGAAGCCCGAAAGCTTTGTTACGGATACGGCGAGTCTCATTGCTCCGGCTGACCGCACGACGCTCGAGTCGGAGCTGAAGGCGCTGGAGAAGGAGACGGGCTGGGAGGTCTGGGTTGTCACGATCCGGACGCTCGAGGGCATAACCATCGAGCGCTATGCCCAGGACTTCTTCGAGCAGAACGGTATCGGCAAAAAGGAGAAGAATAACGGCGTTCTCCTCATCCTCGCCAGGCAGGAACGCAAGGTGCGGATCCATACCGGGTACCATGCCGAGAGCGTGATCCCGGACGCTGTCGCCAAGCGCATCATCACGCAGATCATCGCACCGAAGACCAAGGCCGAGGATTGGTCCGGAGGCCTTAGCGACGGCACGCGTGAGATCATTCGCCGAGTACGAAATGCCCACGAGCACCCTGATAAGATCGCGGAGCAAGTCGCGGAGGGTGGTGAGGAAGGATTGAGCGACGGAGTCATCCTCTTCATTATCATTTTTGTCATTATCATCCTCCTCCTCATGATCTTCGTTTTCAAAATGGGTTCTCAAGGGGGTGGTGGGCATTCCTCCTATTCTTCTTCCGGCTCCTCCGGCGGTTGGAGTAGCGGAGGTGGAGGTGGTAGTTGGGGTGGCGGTGGCGGATCGTCTGGCGGCGGAGGTGCCAGCGGCGGTTGCTAGAAGTGCGTTCTTTCTTAAAATGGCAAATAGCCTTCCTCGGCCCTGTTCGCGCGCGTGCGTGGACAGGGTCTTTTGTTTTCTGACATCCGCACTTGACGAAAGGCTGCACGGGACGTATCATTTTCGCCATTCCATACAAGCATTCCGTATAAATTCATGAATATCCACGCTGACAAGCCCTCTACGAAAGATTTCCTTGTCGTAAAAGGGGTCGTAGAGGAGAATCTGCCGGCCACGACCTTCCGAGTCAAGCTCGAGAATGGCCAGGATATTTTGTGTCATTTATCAGGAAAATTAAGGAAACATCGCATTCGACTGACTCCGGGGGACGACGTCCAGATCGAGATCAGCCCGTACGATTTGACAAAAGGACGAATTATCTATAGATTCTAGTCCACATTAAGCAGGTTTCTTGGCTTGTGTATATCTCGCACGTCCTTAAGTACACCGCATCTCATGAAAGTCCGATCATCCGTAAAGCCCATGTGTCGCGATTGCCAGGTTGTTCGCCGAAACAACCGTATTGTCGTGATCTGTAAAAAGAATCCTCGTCATAAGCAGCGTCAAGGGTAGTTAGAGGCTGGTGGCGCGGGATCGTTTTGCATCCCATGCCACCAATCTTTAGCCGCAATGTTATCCCGGCTGATTGGTCCCATTCTCTACATCTATGGCTCGTATCGCAGGAGTTGCACTCCCAGCACAGAAGCGCATTGATATTGCGCTGACCTATATTTACGGCATCGGCCGCACATCCGCGAAGCATATCGTGGAATCTGCAGGTTTGGATGTCCAGACCCGCGTGAAAGATTTGACGCCGGATCAAGAGGACAAGCTTCGTGCTATCGTCGAAAAGACGTATAGGGTCGAGGGTGACTTGAAGCGCGAAGTCATGGGAAACATCAAGCGACTAAAGGAAGTCCAGTGCTACCGTGGTATTCGCCATTCTCGTGGACTGCCGGTTCGCGGACAGCGCACGAAGACGAACAATCGAACTGTTCGCGGAAATGTTCGGCGCACGATGGGATCCGGTAAGCGTAAACTCGAGAAGACCTAAACGATGACCATGTCTACTATGACGGAACAGAAGGAACAAAAGTCCGGAAAAACGGCTACCACACGTTCGCGACGCAATAAGAAGGCGCAACGCCACGTTTCGATCGGCAACGCATACATTCAAGCGACGTATAATAATACGATCGTGACTTTGTCGGACGCGGATGGAAATGTCCTCTCCTGGTCAAGTGCGGGTCATTGTGGTTTTCGTGGCCCAAAGAAGGCGACTCCGTATGCCGCATCAGTCATCGTGAAGAGCGTGATTGATAAGGCGGAAGCATTCGGCTTGAAGGAAGTGCACGTGCTGGTGAAGGGCGTCGGGCAGGGTCGCGAGAGCGCTGTTCGCGCTTTGAATGCGAACGGACTGAATGTGCTTTCGATTCGGGACATGACCCCGATTCCTCATAATGGCTGTCGGCCTCCGCGACCGCGCCGCGTCTAATTGTTTTTGCCTCTTGCTGTATGAAGATGAAACTGACTGCAAAGATGTCTCGCCGTGAAGGCGTCAATCTCGATGGACGCGAGAAAATTGATCGTATCCTCGCAAAACGTCCATATGCTCCGGGCGTTCATGGTCCGAAGAGTCGGACGCGATTGACGGACTACGGGAAGCAGCTTCGTGAGAAGCAGAAGTGCCGACGGATTTACGGAATGGCCGAGCGCCAGTTCCGCAATCTCTTTGATGAGATGACGAAGCGTCGTGGAGATACGGGCGAGCAATTCGTACGCGCGTTGGAGAGCCGTCTCGATAACGTGATCTTCCGTTCCGGCTTTGCAAAGACTCGCGCCATGGCACGTCAGTTCGTCGGGCACGCGATGTTCGATGTGAATGACCAGAAGGTGAATATTCCAAGTTTTCGCGTGAAGTCAGGTGATATTATCCGCATTCGTGCGAATAAACAGAACAAGGGTCCGTGGAAGGATTTGGCGGAGCGCGTCAAGACGCATCAATTGCCGTCTTGGATTACAACGGATCCGAAGGAGTTTACGATCAAGGTGACCGGGGGGCTTAGCGAGGACGAGTTGAAACAGCAGCCATTCGATACAAAGCTTATTGTTGAGTTCTACTCACGCTAACGTTCATTCATTACGCGCTATGGAGTCACTCCTTCTTCCATCCAAGATTCGCTATGCGACCGGCGAACGCCCTCACGAGGGTTTCCTTACGGTCGAGCCATGTTCTCCGGGGTATGGTACGACGATCGGAAATGCCCTTCGTCGGGTTTTACTGTCTTCTTTGCCGGGTGCTGCGGTCACGGCTGTTAAAATCAAGGGAGTTGATCATGAGTTTTCGACAATTGATCATGTGAAGGAGGACGTTGTCGAAATCATTCTCAACTTAAAGGCGCTTCGCATGAAGCTCTTTTCCGAAGAGCCCGTGAAGATATTTTTGAAGGCTTCCGGAGAAACATCGGTAACAGCCGAGTCGTTCGAAGCGAATTCCGCCGTTGAGATTGTTAATTCGGATCACGTTATTTGTACGCTCACGGACAAGAAGGCGAGTATCGAATTGGAAGTGACGATTGGTCCGGGGCGCGGATACCGGACGACGGAGGATCGGGCAAAGGACAAGTTGGAGCTTGGGAATATCGCCATTGATGCGCTGTACAGTCCTGTCTTGAACGTTTCGTACAAGGTGGAGGCGACGCGCGTCGGCGAGAAAACCGACTACGATAAGCTCGTTCTTCGTGTGGAGACGGATGGAACGATTGATGCGAAGGAAGCGATTACGCAGTCCGTCAAGATCCTTATGGATCACTTTAGTTTATTGACACAGCCGGATATGGCCGAAGCGGAAGAAGCGACGGACAGTAAGGCTGAAAGTGAAGAAATCTTGTAACCACTACTATGCGACACCGGAAGAATAAAAAGACCCTCGATCGGTCCAATGGTCCACGCGAAGCGCTCATTCGAGGGCTCGCCACGTCTGTTGTGCTTTACGAGAACGTGAATACCACCCTGGCAAAGGCCAAGGTTGTTCGTCCGTTCGTCGAAAAGCTCATCACGGCCGGACGTCGGAAGACTCTTGATTCCCGCCGAAACCTCCAGAAGGTCCTCATGGTTGAGTCTGCGGTGAACAAGGTGCTTGAGGAGCTCGGTCCGCGATACGCGAATCGGCCGGGTGGATATACGCGTATTATTAAGCTTGGTCGTCGCAAGGGGGATGGTGCGGAGATCGCGCAGATTCAATTGGTTAAGTAAACGTATGGCATGGAAAAAACAAGTTGGAATGCCGAAGATCGAACGGAAGCACCACGTGATTGACGTGGAAGGCAAGGTCGTCGGACGCATCGCGAGCCAGATTGCCAAGCTTTTGCAGGGCAAGCAAAAGGCGACGTATGTCCCGCATATTGACGCCGGGGATTTTGTTGAAGTTTTAAACGCGAGCAAGATCGTGTTCACCGGAAAGAAGTGGGAGCAGAAGAAGCACTACCATTCCTCGAACAGGCCGGGAGGCATTAAGGCTGTTGGAATGGATACGCTCCGCGCCACGAAGCCGGAAGAGATTTTGAAGCATGCGGTTCGCTACATGCTCCCGAAGAATAAGCAACAGTCAGAGCGCATGAAGCGTCTCAAGATCAGCGCATAATTGTATGGCAACCAAGAAAGACGAAACTAAGGAAGAGAAGAATGTCGCAGAGGCGCCAAAGGCGGTGACCAAGAAAAAGACGGTCGCGCCAAAGAAGAAGGTCGCGACGAAGAAGGAAGTGAAGACGGAAGAGCCTGTCGAGATTGAAATGAAAAAGGGGAGTTTTATCGCGACGGTCGGACGCCGGAAGTCTGCGATTGCTCGCGTGCGCATGGTCAAGAACGGATCCGGGAAGATCGTGATCAATGGTCGTCCGATGGAGTCGTATTTCACCACATTTGAAACGCGCAAGCGGGTCCATGAGCCTTTGGTGACCGCGGGTCAGCTTGAGGCGGTTGATGTGAGCGTGAAGGTGGTCGGAGGCGGTATACACGGACAGTCAGAGGCGGTTCGCCACGGCATCGCGCGCGCCCTCATTGAGCTCAACCCAACATTCAGGAAGTCACTCAAGAAGCTCGGATTCCTCTCCCGCGATCCTCGCGAGAAGGAGCGCAAGAAGTTCGGTCTCAAAAAGGCACGCCGAGCCCCGCAGTGGAGCAAGCGCTAACGCGCACTCCACACGGTGGAGCAAACGCTAAACTGATTAAGAAATCAAAAAAAGAACAGGCTCAAAAAGTCTGTTCTTTCGTATGTGATTTAAAACGGCGTTGGGAGTACCCCCTCGGCCTCCAGTTGCTTTTTGAGTGCTTCGAGGTAGTTTTTAATGAGATCGGACCGTTCGCGGGCCATGTTCAATCCGACTTCCGTTCGAATACAGACGCCACTTTTCGGATCGACCCAATTAAGTGAAGAGGCGATGTCTCTGGCAACGGATTCGGGCTTTTTATACGTGGCCGTTGGGCTGCTAACGAAGTGTGTATAGTCGATGCTTGGAAGGGTGTGGAGAAACTGTCCGCATCGGATGATGGAATCAGGATCGAGATTAACGATGCGATCCGCATCCTTGAGGGCGACGAGAAGATCGGGGTCGTTCTGGTCGTTTTTTTGGTCGTGCTTGAGAACGGCATTGATGACTGTATCCCGGGCTTCCTGATCCAGATCGGTTTCGTCGAGCCACTTTCGAACGAGGTCCATGATGCCTACTTCCGATGGATCTGTGCCGTTTTTACTAATCATCCTGTCTGCGTTGTGGCATAGCCCTGCAAGGCCAGCGAGCTCTGCTTTGGAAGCATCTTTCCATGTCTCGAGCGCAATCTGGTATGCGATATCGCCTACACGCGCCGCGTGATAGACGTCATGGCCACTCCCAGTCATTTCGAATTCATCATGGCTCTTTTTGATCACTTTGAAGGCTTCAGGAAAAATTTCCCAGATTCTTTTGGCGTTCGTCATAGGGTCGTGGTATGGAAGAGCGTGGCTTGGAAGTGTCGGCTCTCATTGTCATAGATCGTAGCATGAAATACCCAAACCTTCACGTTGCTTTTACCCCTTTTTCGCGCTAAGATGGCCGTATGAGCGAAGGAACGACAGGCAGGACGATTGCACGGAATGCCTCTTGGCTTTTTGTCGCGACGACCATGCAGAAGCTCGTCGCTTTTTTGGCGTTTACGGTTGCGGCGCGGATCGTTGGTCCGACTGTCATCGGCGAGTACTTCTTTGCCGTTGCCATGACTTCCACGTGTGTTGTCCTCGCGGATCTCGGCATCACGTCCGTGGTCATCCGCGGACTGGCGGCGAATCTCGAACAGGGACGGCGAATGCTTGGAGCCGCAATGCGGCTGAAGTTGTTCCTGATCCCTCTCTCCGTGCTCGCGGTTTTGGCGTACGGCACGATTCGTCACGTGGACGTGGTCGTATGGCAGACGCTCACGATCATGATTCTGGTGATGTCTGCGGATTCGCTCCACCTTCTATTTTATGGAGCATTGCGTGGCAAGCAACTTTTGCGCTACGAGGCGATCGGAATGTTTGTGGGGCAATTGCTTTCCGGCGTGGTCGCGGTCTCCGCGGCGTATCTTGGATGGGGCGCGCCCGGGCTGGCATTGGCGTTGCTGATCGGGAGCGTATGGAATGTCGGGTGGTCGTGGTTGCAAAACGGACGCGAGGGGATCCGCGTGTCCGCGCCATCGCGCGCGGATGTCGCCTTGCTCGTGCGTCAGGCGATTCCATTCGCGCTCGCCGGAATCTTCGTCAAAGTCTATTCCTACCTTGATACCATGATGATCGAGGCATTTCATGATTCGGCGGCTGTGGGGAATTACGCGGTCGCGTATAAAATCACGTACGCATTTCAATTTATTCCACTCGTTTTCGTCGCCGCACTCTATCCGGCCATGAGCTCCGTCTTTGCGGATCGTGACGCGAAGAAGATGAAAAATGTTTTTGCGGGGTCTTTACGGTTAATGGCGATCATTGCAGCGCCTCTCGCGGCCGGTATCAGTGCAGTCGCGCCAAAGGCGATTCCTGTCATTTACAACACGGCGTTCATCGGAGCCGTTCCGCCACTCATGGTGCTGTCGTGGGTTCTCATTCCCATTTTTTTGGATTTTCCGGTCGGGTCTCTGCTCAATGCCACGCATCGCGCGCACCTGAAGACGTCGGCGATGGGCGCGACCATGGTTTTGAATGCGATCTTGAATTTTATCCTCGTTCCGCCACTGGGTCCGGTTGGTGCGGCGTGGGCCGGTTTGGGAAGCTTTACGTTCCTGTTCCTCGTCGGTATCGTATTCACGTGGAAGGACTTGCCGTCATTGCAGTGGCTCGCTTCGCTCCTGCTTCGCTCCGGACTCGTTTCCGCGTCCGTATGGTTCTCCGTCACGCGTACGATGGATGTGATGCCTCTCTTCCTCACGATCCTTTTTGGTGGCTCTATTGGCGTTGTCGTGCTTCTCATTACGAAGTTGTTGACGGTTGCGGAAGTGATGGCGGTTGTTCGGTGGATGCATACGCGCATTCGCCCGTCGCAAGTCCAAGAAGAAGATGTCCATGTCTGATCTCCGTCCCGTTCTCATAACGATTGACTACCCGCCTGACCGGGGAGGCATTGCGCGGTACCTTTCTGAGCTCGTGGTCGCCTCTCATGGCGAGATGGATGTGATTGTTCCAATTTCGCACACAGGAAGCGGAGATTCTCGCGTTCTTGTTCAGCCGCTCTTTCAGGACCATTGGCCACGGTGGTTTCCGATGGTTCGCATTTGTCGAGGATTGAGATCCAAGGCATCGTGCATTCTCGTGAGCCATATTCTTCCGGTTGGCACAGCGGCGATGATTTCCCAATGGCTCGGCGGTCCTCGGTTCGTTCTCCTTCTGCACGGATTGGATGTGCAGTTGGCGTACGAGCATCCGCTCAAGCGTTTCGTTGCGGGTTTGGTTTTGCGTTCGGCGGCGGCCGTTGTCGTGAATAGTCAGACGACGGGTCGCGTCGTTCGTGATCTCTTCGGTTCCGGGGCACGCGTGCACGTCATCACGCCCGGCGTTTCGGATATGACGTTCATGTCGCGCGAATCCGCTCGTGCGCGTCTGAATGTGGGATCGAATGAACGAGTCGTATTGGCCGTTTCTCGGTTGGTCGAGCGTAAGGGGATTGATACGCTCATTGAAGCGGCAAAGTCGCTCCCGCCGTCCGATCGTATTCGGATCGTTATTTGCGGAGATGGTCCGGAGGAGGGGGCGTTGCGTAAGCTCGCTTCGTCATGTCCACATCAGGTACAGTTCGTTAGCAGGGCTAGCGATGAACACAAGGCGGAGTGGCTGGCTGCGGCGGATGTTTTCTGCTTGCCCGTGAAGGACGTTCCGAATGATATGGAGGGTTTTGGCATCGCATTCCTCGAAGGGTCGTTAGCCGGATTACCCGTCATCGCCGGTCGAGCCGGTGGCACGGAAGAAGCGGTCGTGGATCGGGAGACGGGATTTATTGTGAATGGATCTGATCCGCGTGAAGTCGCGCGCGCCCTCATGCTATTACTTGGTGATCCGGAAAAGCAGCGCGCCATGGGAGAGGCCGGACGATTGCGCGCCCTGAAAGATTTTCGCTGGGAAGATCGATGGAAGTCGTTTCAGGAAATTTTTCGGAGCATCGTATGAATCGGCCTCTGATTTCGATTATTATTCCGTCGTGGAATCACGGGCCGGAACTCGTACGGTGTTTGGCTTCTCTTGAGGCGCAGACGTATCGCAATATCGAGGTCATCGTCGTTGATGATGGGTCTACGGACGGAACGGAAGACCGTCTGCGGAATTTGCATACCCGATTTCCCCTAAGGGTCATTCGTTTTGATCGGAATCAGGGTTCGCCGGTAGCTCGGAATCGAGGAGAGAAAGAGGCGCAGGGTTCTTACATCCTCTTTTTGGACGCGGATGTGGAGCTTCGTCCGCACGCGCTTGATGTTCTCATGAAGGCGCTTGAACGTTCCGGGGCGCAATTCGCCTATTCGGCGTTTCGGTTCGGCTGGAAACTCTTCCGTGGATATCCGTTTGACGTGGAACGGCTCAAGCGTATGCCGTACGTCCACACGTCCGCTTTGATGCGGAGAGAGGCGTTTCCGGGATTTGACGAATCTCTCAAGAAGTTTCAGGATTGGGATCTCTGGCTCACTGTGGTGGAACGCGGTGGAACGGGAGTATGGGTGCCGGAGATGCTCTTTACCGTCAAAGTTCGCAAAGAGGGGATGAGTCGCTGGTTGCCGTCATTGTTCCACGTTCTCCCATGGCGCTGGTTCGGTTGGATGCCGAAAGAGCTTCAGAAATATCGAAAGTGGGAGCGGATCGTGAAGGAGAAGCATGGAATCACCTCGTAGATCGTAGATGGTAGGTCGTAGATAGGAAATTCACCATCTACCATCTACCATCTACGATCTACCTTCCTACATGAAAGATTTACGCATCATCATCGTTTCATGGAATGTTCGGGAAGAGCTCGAGCGCTGTTTGCATTCTCTGCCGGAGGCATGCGGGAGTTTGTCGTATGATGTCGTGGTTGTGGATAATGCGTCGGAGGATGGGACGAGGGAATGGCTGAAGACATGGGGCGCGGGGCGCGGGGCGCGGGGCGCGGTTTATAATGAGGGGAATCGGGGGTTCGCGAAGGCGTGTAATCAAGGCATTATCGGATATGATGCGCGATACGTCCTCCTCTTGAATCCGGATACGGAGTGTTCGCCGGGATCGCTCGCGCAATTCGTCCATGAAGCAGACGCGCGTCCGAAGGCGGGGATTTTGGGGCCGAAGATTTTGAATGAAGACGGGTCCGTGCAGCCGAGCGTGAGGCGTTTTCCGGGCGTATGGAATCAGCTCGCAGTCCTTCTCAAGGTTCCGCGGATCTTTCCTTTACTGGGAAAGCTTCTCCTGCGTTCGTATCACGCAGAGGATCTTGATATTGATCGCGAGCAGGACGTTGATCAGGTCATGGGCGCATGTTTTTTGATCCGGCGTGAGTTGATCGAAAAGGTCGGGGGATTGGATGAGGCGTATGAGATTTGGTTTGAGGAGGTGGATTACTGCAAGCAGGCGTATGCGAATGGATACGCGGTGCGATATCTCCCGCAGGTTCAGATCCGGCACGTTCGCGGCGCATCGTTCGCGAAGGCTGATGCCAAGCGCAAGCAACGGATTTTTACCGCCTCTATGCTGACCTATTTTCAGAAATGGCATCCGGGTTGGCGAGCGGGGATGATTGGCGCGTGCCGCTCCATGGTGCTCGGCTTGATGGGAATCAAGGAGGAGAGGGCGCGCCCCGTCTCTCGCAAAGGCCTCGTGCATCGTGACGAGGGCGGGTTGGGGACCCGCCCCTACGCGCTTCGTACGTGGCTGTTTGCCATCCTGGGCCTCGAACTCGTCTCTGCGCTCACGATCTTCCAGCATTCCTGGAATTCCGTTGCCTTGATCGCTGTAACGGGTATTGTGGCGTGGCTGGCGTATAAACGTCCGGCGCTCGCGCTCTCCATTCTACTCTTAGAGCTCGTGATCGGATCAAAGGGCGCGCTTCTCCAGCTCGGCGGCTGGCCCGGCGTCATTTCCTTGCGCATCGCAATCTTCATCGCGTTCTTCCTCGGGTGGGGGTTGAATGTGCTCGTGCATCATCGCGTGCCCGGCGTGGTTCTCCTTTTGCAGTCCCGAAAAGCCTGGATGTTCCTCGTGGCCATGGTCGGGTACGGCGCTTTGCGCGGACTGTCGTTTCATCATCCGGACGCCGGAGCGGACGTGAATGCCTGGCTTTTCCTCGCGCTCCTCGCGCCGATTTTGGACGTGGCGGAACGGCATGGGGATCTTTTGAAACGATACGCGCTCGGTGCGTTCGTCGCGGGCATCCTCTGGCTTGGCTTGAAGACGATCGGTCTCGAATACCTGTTTTCGCACGGATTCCCATCCATTTCTCCGGAAGCCTATCTCTGGGTTCGGCGCACGGGCGTGGGTGAAGTCACTCTCATTACCGCAAACGCTTTTCGGATCTTCATGCAATCGTATATCTGGCTCTTGCCCGCGATGTTTGGGGTGATGTCTTATGCAGTCGGCAGTCGGCAGTCGGCAGTCGGCAGTCGGAGATGGTTTTTCCTGGCGCTTATTTTTACCACGCTTGGCATCTCGCTGTCTCGGAGCATTTGGATCGGGTGCGCGGTTGGGGGTATCACGTTGATTGTATTGTATCGCGCACGATTTTTCCGGGCGTGGAAAACGTTGCTCGAATTTACGGGTGCGGGTGTCGCTGCCCTTGCGATCATCTTCGTGGTGCTCGCATTCCCGATTCCGCGCGTGGAATTCGCGTCGCTCAAGACGCTTTTCGGATCCCGCGCTTCAACCGGCGATGCCGCGTCTATGAGCCGGTGGAATCTCTTGCCGATCGTCACCGGGAAGATCGCAGAACATCCGATTCTCGGGAATGGGTTTGGCGCGACTGTGACGTATGAGTCAAAAGACCCCCGCGTGCTCAAGGATCATCCGGATGGTATGTACACCACGTATGCCTTTGAGTGGGGCTGGCTCGAACATTGGGTAAAGATGGGTATCTTCGGCCTTTTGGCAGTCATCGTGGTCATTTTGAGCCTTGTGAGGCGCGTGGCGAAGTCTGCAATGCCGGAATGGCTACGCTATGCCATGCTGGCGACCATCGCCGCCCTCGTCGCCGTCCACATTTTCACGCCATACCTCAATCATCCGCTTGGGTTAGGGATATTGCTTGCGATCGAGGGGATGGTTGGTTTAAAATATACAAAGCATGGATATTGAGTTAAGAAACAGATTATTAGGGATTGTTTGTGAGAAGCAGACAAAGACGGACCCGTCGCATGATGTGAATCACGTCATGCGCGTCGTGCGTATGGCAGAGAAGATCGCACAGAGCGTGGATGCGGATACGGATATTGTTTTCGCCGCCGCCTGTTTTCACGACATTGTCGTTTATCCAAAAAATTCACCTCAAAGCAAGCATGAGACGGAAGAAAGCGCAGAAGTAGCCGAAGAGGCACTCCGAATGGCAGGCGGTTTTACCGATGAGAAGATTGAAAAAGTAAAAATGTGCATTCGTCAGTGTTCGTATTCCAAGGGTATTATTCCAGACATGTTGGAGGCGAAAGTCTTGCAGGACGCAGACAGGCTTGAAGCGACGGGTGCGATTTCAATCATGCGGACATTTTCTTCCGGTGGCCAGATGAATAGGCCATTCTATAGATCAGAGGATCCGTTCTGCGAAACGGGAGAGCCCGTGCCTCACGGAAGCGGTTTAGACTTATTTTACGAACGCCTGCTTCGCGTTGAACAAGGAATGCATACGGATTTTGCGCGAAATATTGCAAAACGAAGAACGGATTTTTTAAAAACGTTTCTCGATGAGTTTCGGGAGGAGCTGAAAGAATCTGGAAGTATCGAAGGGTAGATATCGTTTTCGTCTACCCCTCCCACCCTTTCACTCCGCGGAGATAGTCCTCTCCAGACATGATTTTGCCACCTTCGGGTTGGACGAGGAGGAGTTCCAGCGATGACCCTTCACCGCAGGCAATAGCCGGGCGGTTTTGCCCCATGGTAAAGCGCGTACCGGCTGCGCGCATCTCGTCCGCCATGAGCGGAACGGCCTTGAGAATCTTGAGACGCTTGTCGCCGACCATGGTCCACGTCCCCGGCCATGGGTGATACGCGCGGATGAGGAATCCGATCTGTTCTGCTGGGAGGTTCCAGTTAATCTTTCCGTCCTCGCGCGTGAGGGTTTTGCAAAAGGTCGCGAGTGCGACATTCTGTGGCCTTGCTTTCGTCTTACCCTCGATGACGTTTGCCGTCGTGTCTGCGATGAGTTCGGCACCGAGTTCGGCAAGACGATCGTGTAGAGTCTCCGCCGTATCATCCGGGTGAATCGGCGTTTCTGCCACGGCGTAGACCGGACCCGCGTCCATTTCCGCTTCAATCTTCATGATGCTCACGCCACTCTTTGCGTCTCCGGCCGCGATCGCGGCATTGATCGGGCTTGCCCCGCGCCAGCGAGGGAGCAGGGAAGCGTGGACATTGATCAGTCCGTGCTTTGGAA
>CAZWYJ010000025.1:0-11111 GCA_964638165.1 uncultured Gammaproteobacteria bacterium
ACAGATTGCAACCTTCATTGCTCACCGCGACTTTAAGCTTATCCGCATCCGGCTGAAGCCGGACATCAATATTCGGCCAATCAGGATACTTCACCTCAAAACGATCCGTTCGGAATACGGCGTACGGCTGGCCGTTTGAAAATTCCTTTGGGAGCTCTGACACTTGCGGCTGAACATCCTTCTTCATCAAGAAGAGCATGGCAATAATTGCGCCAACAAGAATAATCAGGACGGGGAGAATGAGAAATATTTTTTTCATATTGAAGATATAAGATCAGAAACGAGACTTCCTGCCTACTGCGCACTCACCACGTACGGGCCCCTACCTCATCCCCACCTGCCATTTGGGCACACCGATCTCCACGACAATACGCCCATCGCCTGTGGCTTTCTGGAATTCCAGCCTCGTAGCCGCGAGCGCGATCGCGCCCTGCGGGAGCTTGGTGGATCCGCCATACTTCTGATCGCCGACAATAGGGTGGCCGATGGAAGAAAAAAGTGCACGGATTTGATGAAAGCGTCCGGTACCGAGATCAATCTCCACGAGCGAATTCTTTCCAACCTCTTTCACGATGCGATATGAGAGCTTGGATTCTTTTCCTTCGTCAGAGACGGACGTTTTCCTCGCATCTTCATCCTTTTCCAGCTTCGCCTTCAATACACCTTCTTTCTGCTCCATCTTCCCTTCGATGAGCGCATGATACGTTTTTCGTATCGTACGTTCCCGAAACTGCTCGGAGAGACGGGAAGCTCCTTTGCTCGTCTTAGCAAAGAGCACGATACCTGAAACATTTCGGTCAAGACGGTGAATGAGGCCGACAAAGACATTGCCGGGCTTATGATACGTCTCTTTAAGATAGGCACGGACATCCTCTAGAAGACACTCACCCTCATTTGCATCTCCCTGCACGAGCAAACCCGCCGGCTTCATGACGGCGATGAGATGATTATCTTCGTAGAGGACGTTGAGCATAGTTCCCCTCCTTTCAAGGGAGGGGTTAGGGGTGGGCGTGGGTTACGCGGTCCACCTCGCAAAAATCCCCGCGGGAAGATTCCGGGGATCTTTTCCAGATTCCTTGATCGTCAATTCTCCCATCTCGATCGTGCCGGAACGGGTGATGCAGGATTCCAAAATCTGCTTATACGCAAACGCGGAATACCCCGAGGCATACCCATTCATGAGCACGAAGAGGGGATGATCGGAGAGAATCGCGGTGCAGTCTTTGACCAGAGGAATGAGATGCTCCTCGATTTTCCACACCTCGCCCGTTGGACCATGTCCGAATGCCGGAGGATCCATGATAATGCCGTCATACACATTCCCGCGGCGCTTTTCCCGCTCCACGAAGGTCGTCGCATCTTCCAAGATCCAGCGGATCGGCTTTGACGAGAGACCGGAAAGCTCCGCATTCTCTTTCCCGGCCTTCACCGCGACCTTCGATGCATCCACGTGCACGACGTCAGCCCCGGCTTTCGCGGCCGCGAGCGTTGCGCCCCCGGTATAACCGAAGAGATTGAGGATCTTGACCGGACGCTTTGCTTCAGAGACGAGATCGCTCATCCATTTCCAGCTCGGTTCGTGCTCCGGGAATACGCCAACATGCTTAAACGTGGATGGACGAATCCAAAACGAAAGTCCGCCGATCTTCGCCTCCCATCGCTCATCAATCCGCTTCGGAAAACGCCATGCGCCCTTCCCATCCCCGCCGAAGATGGCATCCGCCTTCTTCCAGATTGCGGGCGTCCGTTTTGGCCACAAAGCCTGCGGATCCGGCCGCGCAGTCACATAAGCGCCGAATCGCTCCAGTTTTTCCCCGTCTCCGCTGTCCAAAAGCTCATAATCACGCTCCGGAAGCGTTTCGGTAATGAGATAATTCATGCGCGTATGCTAATGGAGGAAAGGGGAGGTGTAAAGCGTTACCTCCGCAGCGTCCGAACCGTCTCCGACTCAATCAGGCTCTTCAAAAAGGCAATACACGGAAGACGTCCGATCTCTTCAAGCGTCAGCCACTGAAATTCGTCGTGCTCTTCCGGACTTAATACGACATCCCCGCCGACGAAAGAACAGAGATACACGGATTGAAAATACTGCTTTTCTGGCAAGCTTCCAAGATTGGTATAGATGAAAAGCGGATGTTTCACTTCGATTTGCAGACCCGATTCTTCCAGCACCTCCCGCTTCAATGCATCTTCCATTACCTCACCCGCTTCCACCGTTCCTCCGGGCACATCCCATAGTCCGGGCATATAGTCGTTGATCGCGGATCGTCTTGTTACGAGATACAAACCATCTTTTTCGATAAGCGCATGCGCGGCAACAAAAAAGAGAGACATAGGATCCTATCCTAATCCGCGAGGAGGAACGTGACAACTCCGCAATTGGGATCGAAACAATAATTGCCGAACACGAGATCCCTCGGTATCCTTGCATGAGAATTATGTCAGACATGGTCACACCTCAATTCTCGCGATCCAAGCCCCTCGTCGCCGTCTTTCTCCTGATCTCCATCATCGGATCAGCGGGGTATCTCTTATTTTCTCTCTGGCGGATAAAAAAATTCTTCTTTCCACCGATTCCGTGCAGCGAACCGATCCGATACTCCATAGGCTCGATAGACCCCCGCTTCGATCTCTCAACGTCTACAGTCATGGAGATCCTGGAACGCGTGAGCGCGAGCTGGTCGGAACCAGCGCGAAAAACGCTCTTCGCGTACGATCCGAAAGGACCGCTTGAGGTCAATTTTATCTACGACGAACGCCAGGAGGCCACGAATGAACTCGCAGAGCTCGGGTATCATATCTCAAACGATCAGGCGAGCTACGATGCGCTCAAAGGGCGATACGATGCGCTCAAAACAGAACTCGAGCAGACAAAGCCGGGCATTGATGCGCGCACAAAGAGTTTCGACGAAAAGAAGACATCGTATGAGGCCGAGGTCGCCAAATGGAACGCCGAGGGAGGGGCATCGCCCGAGACGGTCGCGCGACTGGATCGGGAACGCGAAAATCTCAAAACGGAATCTGAACGAATAGAACAATCCGTTCATCAGTATAACGGGAAGACGGAGGAACTCAATTCCGTGGTCGCGGTTCTCAAACGCATTGCGGACGCGTTGAATATCAAAGTTGATCAGGCGAATGATATCGGCGATGAGCTCGGAAAAGAATTTGAAGAGGGGGAGTACGTCATGGACACGAAAGGGGATGAGGAAATCAATATCTATGAATTCGATTCGGAAGAACGGCTCGTCCGCGTGCTCTTGCATGAATTCGGGCACGCGCTCGGTCTCGAACACGTGGAGGATCCCAAAGCCGTGATGTACTACCTCAATCAGGAAAAATCCGTCGGGCTCTCGCAAGCGGATATTGATGCGCTGGAAGTACGATGTGCGAAAGCGCGGTAGCCGCCGGGCGCGCTCATAATATGAAAAAGAAAATCATCATCGTCCGCGATCAGATGCAGAACGGATATCGGTACGAGCTCATCGAACCCGTGGGAAAACATTTTCACCCGGACTTCAAACCCGAGCTCACCCCAAAAGAGATGCTCGAACTTGGCGTCTTCGGCGGGAAGTACATGGCGGACTGCCAAAAAGAATTTCCCGCATCGTGGTTCAAGAAAGCGAAACTGTGCAAAGAGCGACATGATCCGAAATTGAATTACTTCGGCGTAAACGCGAGTCAACCACTCTCCGTATGGAAGCGCGAAGGATGGATTTTCCGAGACGACCCGCGCGGATGGTTTCAGTGGTACTGCCGGTACTACATGGGACGGAGGATCCCTCAGGAAGATGCCCGCCAGATCAAGAGATGGAGAGCGATCAAGCGCCACGTCTCGCAGATCAAAAAACACTGCAAGAAAGGGGACGCCGCATGTCGCCCTCGCCAGAGGCAGGCAGTGCTCCATTGGGCGTACGATAGCCGGAAGATTTGAGAACTCGCTGGAAAAGCCTTTATTCTTCATAAAAAGGCGGAAATTCGTCTAGCGGGCTTGACAGAATGAAAAAAATACGTAATACTTCCATCCTTATGTACAAACCTCGTCGTGAAAGTTACCCAAATGCGCGCAGAGGCGCCGGTAGATACAGCGATTCTCGTCCTCCTTACCGCGAAAATCGCGACCGAGGCGGTTTCGGTGGTCGAGACCGAGATGATCGGCCTTCATTCGAAGCAACCTGCGCCACATGCCAAAAGCCATGTCGCGTGCCTTTTCGCCCGAATGGCAGCAAGCCCGTGCTCTGCAAGGTGTGTTTTGAACAGGAGAACGGAGGAGCGCCACGCTCCCGCTTTCCGGAAACGCGAACGTATCGCCCGAATCCCATGGTCCGATCCCTCGATCGTCACGAGGCTCCGACCCCATCCGTCAGCTCGGATGTTGAAGCGCGCCTCAAGCGTATTGAACAAAAACTCGATACGATCATCGAAGCGATCAACGAACCCATGGATGACGAAATGGACGAGATGAATGATGAGATCGAAGAAAAGATAGAAAAAAAGGCTGAGGAAGTGGTAGAAGCGAAGACTGTGAAGAAAACGAAGAAGGAGACAAAGGAAGAGAAGCCGAAAGTGAAGAAGACAAAAGAAAAAGCCACCAAGAAAGGCAAAGAGTAACAAAAACATGGAAATACAAAGCCCCCGATGATCGGGGGTTTTTGTTTCTATCCCTGCGGATATACGGACGCACTGACTCACAGACCTCTTCCATGGTATTCTATGGTGTAGACATTTTATGCTCGCTCGAAACAATGCCACGTTCGTATCCTTCGCCGCGCTTGCCGCAAGCGTTGTCGTGCTCACGCTCACCTACATGATGTTTTGTCTTTTTTCGCTCCAAAAAGACATTGATACAAAAAAGGTGGCTGAAACCATGCCCGCACGATCCGTCCCCATGGGGTACTCGGCGGAGATCTATGCCATCGCAGAACGCATGAACAAGGTCTGCGTGAGGGATGCGAATTGCGCCCTTCCGATGCACTACGCCCTCCAGTCCAACTGCCCCTACGCCGCATGGTGCATCAATAAGCAGTGCACGATCGTTTGCCCGCAACATCAGCCGTGATCAATTTTCATCCTCCTTTTGCAGAATCCTCTGCGGGGGCTTGCTTTTTTCTGATTTTTCTGATGTAATAGGCTCCTTTGTATGGATCATGGAAACGTCATCATCCGCTTTAGCGGCGTCACATTCGGCTACGACGAAGAACACCCGATCATGAAGGAGGTGGATTTTTCCGTTCGCGAGAATGCCAAAATCACCCTCATGGGGCAGAACGGCGCGGGAAAGAGCACCATCTTCAAGCTTTTGACCGGAGAGCTCAAGCCGAAAGTCGGGGGCGTGCATATCAAGGCGGGCGCCACGATCGCCATCGGCCAACAAGTGATGAATCGCGCATACATGGAAGATACGGTGCTCGAATTCTTCACGCGCGCCTTTGAAGAAAAGCTCTACGACATTGATCGCCGGATCAAGGACGTCCTCGAAACCGTGAACTTCCCGATTCCGCTCGATCGAAAGATCGGATCGTTTTCCGGCGGGCAACAGGCCCGACTCCTTCTCGCCTTCGCGCTGATCCAGAATCCGGACATCCTCCTCCTTGACGAGCCCACGAATAATCTGGATGCGGCGGGGATCGAACACCTCACGTCATTCCTCATCATGTACCCCAAGACCGTACTCGTGATTTCGCACGATGCGGACTTCTTGAACCTCTTCACCGAAGGCGTGCTCCACCTGGATGCGCATACAAAAAAAGTGGATCAGTACGTGGGCAACTACTTTGACGTGGTCGAGGAGATCGCTGCGCGCGTGGAGCGCGACCGCATGAAAAACGCGCGTCTCCTCAAGGAGATTCAGGATCGCAAGGACAAGATCAACTTCTTCGCGAACAAGGGAGGAAAAATGCGTAAGCTCGCGAGCAAACTCCGCGATCAAGTCGAGGAGGCGGAAGATGACATGGTTGACGTGAAGCGCGACGATCGCACGATCCGCGATTTCAAGATTCCGTCGCAGGAGTATTCGGATGCGCTCGCAAAAATTACGTCCGTGCGCGTGATCGAGAATCATGCTCCGCGCGATGCCGAAACCGACATCACGATCTGGAAACGGCAAAAGCTTCTCGTGGAAGGGCCGAACGGCATCGGCAAGAGCACGCTCCTGCGTATGCTCGCAGACGGCACGCATCCGGGATGCGTGATTAGCCCGGATGTGCGCGTGGGGTACTATCGCCAAGATTTTTCCGGCTTGGATTATGAGGATACCGTGTACAATTCCCTCGAATCCGTGATGGTTGAGCCGTCGAATGAAAAGCTCCGCGCCACGGCCTCGGAATTCCTCCTCACGTCCGATCTCTTGAAGAATACGGTCGGCTCGCTTTCGGAAGGGCAAAAAGGCTTGCTCTGTTTTGCGCGATTCATCCTCCAGCAACCCGGACTCCTCATCCTCGATGAGCCGACGAATCACATCAATTTTAGACACCTCCCCGTTATCGCAAAGGCCATCGCGAACTATGACGGAGGCGTGATCATGGTGAGTCATGCCCCGGATTTCGTGAGTCAGATCACATTCGACCGCACCCTGGATTTGGCAAAATTGTAAATACACACCCCTAGCATTGAACGGAACCCATCCCCGGCCCTTCCCTGTTTCACAGGGAAGGGAGCTTGCTATGTAAGGCAGTGCTTATATAAGAGAGTTCCCCTCCCTGTGAAACAGGGAGGGGTTAGGGGTGGGTTTGAAATAGGCGAGAAATCTCTTAAAATCAATCCTGAAAATCCTTAAACTCGCTTATTCCGCGTCAGCTCTGCTGCGCGGTTACCGCATGGGGTATCGAAGTATAAGTCGAAGACTTGTCCTCCGATACCCCGTCAGCTCTGCTGCGGGGTAATTGATTCATGCAAATCATGGTTCAGATGTTTTTCGCCTTGCCACCCCCTTAACCCCACTTTTCACCCATGGACGAATGGGAAGCCGGAACGAGTCATCAAAACATTGGTCTATGAATGGCGTATGGAATCCTTCCAAAAACAACGAGGAGCGCAGAAGATCACTTTATCAATTTGTTGAGTATTACAACCATGAAAGACCTCACCAATCATTAAACCGTCAAACGCCAGCAGAACGACTTCGATCCCTTCTTTCTCAATGAACTGGTGACAACGCTTGCAAAATGTACAGCGAGCTCAGGGTGACAAGAGATACTTCGTGCAAACAAGAGCAACTACACAAACTCCGGCATTATAAAACTACACCACACTCGCTCTCCCCGCAGCTCTCCCCGTTGCCCATGAGGCTTGGAGATTAAAACCACCGGTGTAGCCATCAATGTCCAGAACTTCTCCGGCAAAGAAAAGTCCGGGGCATATTTTTGATTCCAATGTTTTCGGATCAACCTCGCTTAGATCTACACCACCGGCCGTGACGAACTCATCACCGCCTCCGCGGGCGACCACGTGGAGCGGAATGCCTTTGAGCCATTCCGCGATGCGCCGGAGATCTTTCTTTGATAACTCGCTCGCGCTATGCCGAAGATGTGCAAGACCAAGCTCGCGACAGAACACGTCTGCGAGCGATTTTGAGACGAACGTGGCAAGGATATTCTCAATGCTCTTCTTCGGGTGGGACGCGATGCGTGAGACGATGTCATGCTGGAGAGCGTCAATCGCCTGATCCGGATAAAGATCGATGCGGAGCTCGATCGGGGATTTTGCGCCCACAGGCACGAAGGCGATCTGCGCGGAGAGCGCGAATGCCGCGGGTCCGCTCACGCCTTTGTGCGTAAAGAGGAATGGCCCGGTATATTCCGCCTTCGATGCCGGAGCAAAGAGGCGTGCCTGCGCGAATGAGGCGCCCGAGACTTCCGCAGGCCATGTCTCTGCCGTCTGTAGCGCGCTCAAACTCGGCGCGAGTGGCGTGATCGTATGCCCGAGCGAAGCCGCGAACGCATAGCCGTCCCCGATTGACCCTGTCTGCCGATACGCCTGCCCGCCGGTTGCGATGATCACGCGATCCACCGTGATTGGCTCATGGTCTTTGAAGGAGATGAGAAACCGATTACCTTTGCGTGAGACTCCTGCCACGGACGTCTGCATCAACATCTCCACGCGAGGAGAGGCAAAGAGGCGCTCAAACACGGCAACGACATCCTCCCCGCGATTCGAGACCGGAAAAACGCGCAGGTCATCCTCGATCTTCAATGGCACGCCATGCGATTCGAACCACTCCATGACTGATGCCGGAGGAAAGGTGTGCATGGCGCTCGTGAGGAATTTTCCTCCGCGCGGGTAGCGAAAAAGCACGATGCGGACATCTTGAATGCCTGTGGTCACATTGCATCGGCCGCCTCCGGAAATCTTCACTTTCTTCCCGAGATCCGGATTCCGATCAATCAAAACGATCTCCGCAGTCGCGGACGATTCCAGAGCCGTTGCACCCGCCATTAACCCCGCGGCTCCGCCGCCAATCACAGCGATCTTTTTCTTCGCCTCGCGCGTCATAGAATCTCCGTGATGCGATACGCCACATCTTCGCCACGAAGCGTGAGCGTCACCATGTCATCAACCGCATGGCCCATGAACGCGGATCCGATGGGGGAGAGGTAGGAGATGCGCCCGTAGGATGGATTCGTTTCCGCAGGCCCCACGATCTCATACGTTTTCATCATGCCGTCCGGAGCCTGAATCGTTACCTTGGAGCCCACCTGCACCGTATCCGATCCCGTCTCTTCGATGAGGATGACACGCTTCATGCGTTCCGCCAGGTGGACCATACGGTTCTGAATACGCGTGAGCCTTCCCCGAGACTCCTGATACTCCGCATTCTCCGAGAGATCGCCTTTTTGGACCGCTTGAGCCACATCCTGAATCGCCCGTGGTTCATCAACCCCCTTGAGACGCTTCATCTCGTCCTGAAGTCGCTTGAGACCGGATGGCTTCAAATAGATCACGGCATCCGGATGTTCGGTCTGTTCCGCAGGCTTTCGTTTCGGGAGCTGCATAGGATGGTATCCTAGCAGGAAGAGTAGCTGGTAGCTAGCATTTAGTAGCTAGTGGCTAGGGGCTAGGGGCTAGGGGCTAGTAAAAAATTGGCTATCTTCCCGCTAGCTACTAACTACTAGCTACTAAATGCTATACTCTCCTCGTATGTCCACCGAAAAACCCTCAATCCTCGGAGAAAGCCCTCTCGAAAACCTCATGCGGAGGCTCCCGGGAGAAACAGAGGCTCGACGCCAAGCGCTTGAAGCCGCGCATGCGGAAACGGAGAGGCTTCGTGAAGAAGCAACTACCGAGGATCAGGATTGGATACAAAGAATCCGCAACCAAATTCAAAAAGGACCGAGCGCCGAAAAAGACATTCTCGAACGAGGCGAGGCCATAATCGTGCCACAGGAAATTGCCGAATCCGCAGAGGGGGCGATTCAGGCCATCACATCCAAACAGGAAGGCGTTGCCTTTTCCGGAGAGGGCGTGCATGAAGTCGGAGGAGAAATCAATGGGCCGGAAACTCTCCCCGGAACAGTGCCTGAGCTCGAAATCCCCGCGCATATCATTGACACCGCCATCCCCGAGCAAAACGATGTCGCGGGCAAGGCCGAAGGCATGTTCCATCTCGGCGATCTTCACCGGCAAGCTGAAGCGCAAGGCAGACAAGATCTCAGCGGTCTCCAGCCTGAGGAAATTGACGCGCTCTTTGCGCAAGCGCGATCCGGAGCTATGAAACAAGCGCCCGGCATAAAAAACCCTCCAAGAGCGTCCTAGCACAACAAGATATAAAAAACACCCCGATCACATTCAATGCGACGGGGCGTTTTTTGACGAATGGTCAGCGATTAGAAATCGCGACGACCGCGGTCGTCCCGGTGTCCGCCGAAATCACGGCGACCACCACCATTGCCACCGAAATCACGACGTGGGCGTTCCTCGCGTGGGCGAGCAATGTTCACGACGATCTTGCGGCCGTCAACCTCGGAGCCATCATATTCAGTGATAGCCTTCTGAGCTTCTTCGTCCGTGGACATTTCCACGAAACCAAAGCCACGACTGCGTCCCGTCATCTTGTCCATCATAACATGGGCAGAAGAAACGGTGCCGACCTGGCTGAAGAATTCAGAGAGTTCCTCGTCCGTAACAGCGTACGGGAGGCCTCCGACGAAAAGTTTGTTGTTCATGTGTCAACAAAGGAATGAATTATAGAGATCATACCCAAGTGACACGTATCACGACGGCCCATTGAGGGCAGGGAAACGCAACAAGGTTTTGATCGCTGAAAATCATAGCATGTCCTGCGCCGAATGTCAACCTGAAACGACCTCTTTTGTCTTCCGTAGGAAAAACATCAAGAATAGGCCCGCGAGAATCATGATCCCCGAAAGGATCTGCCCCATGGTCATCTGCAAGAAAAGCTGCCCAATTTGAGCATCTGGCTGGCGAAAAAGCTCCGAAATCCACCGCATACAGCCGTATCCGACCAGGTAGAGCGCGAGCATTTCCCATCCTCGGAAGCGCTTGCGCAGAGCCCAGAGGATCACGAAGAGTACGATCCCTTCCAAAAACGCCTCATAGAGCTGGGAAGGGTGGCGGGGAAGGTGAAGCGGATCGCTCGGAAAGACCATGGCCCACGGGACATCCGATGGTCGGCCATACAGCTCCCCGTTTAAGAAGTTCCCGATGCGACCAAAAAAGTACCCGAGGGGTACGATGGGGAAAAAGAGGTCCGCCAATGCCCGCGGGTCTACGCGATGCGCCCGGCACCAAATGAGGAGCGTCATGATGATACCAATGAGCGCTCCGTGATACGAAAGGCCCGCGAATCCAACGAGGACGCCATTATGAAACGGCCAAATGATTTCGATCGGATGCGTAGCATAGTACGACGCGTCGTAGAAAATCACGTAGAAGAGCCGCGCGCCAATGGCGAGCCCGATCAGGCTCCACATCATGGCGCTCTCAAGCTGATCCCGCGTCACCGCAAATGACTCCCGCTTCATCCGCCACCGCGCGAGCAGGTACACCGTGGCGTAGCCAACCACGTACATGAATCCATACCAGTGAATACGAAACCACGGCGTCTCAAGGAGATACGGGGAGAGATGGGAGGGGAGGGAAGACCAAAGCATGGG
>CAZWYJ010000025.1:11211-14740 GCA_964638165.1 uncultured Gammaproteobacteria bacterium
AGCCGCGTGCCTGTCATCTCCGGCGGGACCGGGAGTCCGGCGAGCGAGAGAATCGTCGGCGCGACGTCCGCGAGAATGCCCACGGGCTGAAGCATGGACGGATCATTATCAAGAATTCCGCTGTTCCGCTTGCCCTTCAGCTCATTCCCAATGATGAGGAATGGCACCGGGCTAAAATTATGCTCCTTGTCCGGCTCTCCGGTGATCGGATTGATGAGCATCTCCGCGTTCCCGTGATCACCTACGACGAATGTCATTCCACCTTTCGCTGACACCGCCGAAATCACACGAGAAATACACTGATCCGTGGCCTCAATCGCCTTAATGGACGCCTCCAAACTCCCCGTATGCCCGACCATGTCCGGATTCGCGTAATTGATGATGATCACGTCGTGCATGCCACCCTCAATCGCCTCCACGACTTTCTGCGTCACCTCGAATCCCGACATTTCCGGTTGCATGTCATACGAAGGCACGGCCGGAGACGGTACGAGAATGCGATCCTCGCCCGGGAATGGCTTTTCCTGCATGCCATTCAAGAAGAACGTGACATGCGCGTATTTTTCCGTTTCCGCAATGTGCAACTGCCGGAGCCCCTGATCGCTAAAAATCCTCGCCATCGGATTCATCACGAGTTCCGGCGGGTAGAGCACGTCCACGGGCAGTCCTTTTTTATACTCCACAAAGGTCGTGACGGACAGATCCGCAAACGGTTTCCGATTGAAAAACGGGAAATCTTTTTCAACGAGCGCCTCCGTGAGCTGACGCCCGCGATCCGCGCGGAAGTTAAAATAGAGCACGGCATCACCGTCTTCGATCGGCGCGATCGGCGAACCGGAACGATCCGTGAGAACGAACGGCAACATCTCCTCATCGAAGACATTTTGCGCGTACGAGGCTTGAACCTGCTTCATCGGATCCTCGCAGAGTGTTTCCGCCTTCCCGAACACGATCGCGTCATACGCTTTTTGAATGCGATCCCAGTTCATATTGCGATCCATACCCCAGTACCGACCGCCAATGGTCGCAATATGACCGCTATCCTTCATGTCGTCCATCACGCTCTTGAGGAAAATGGCTCCGGTGTCCTTTGCCGTGTCGCGGCCGTCCAGGAATGCGTGAAGAAAAGTTTTCTTCCAAATCTTCGCACTCTTCGTCCATTCGATGATGGCGCGAAGATGACGATCCGAGCTGTGGACGCCACCATTGCCGATCAAGCCGATGAGGTGCAGTTTTCCGCCCTTCGCCACACGCTCACGAATCTTCTCAAGCTCCGGGAGCTTGGCGAATTCGCCGTCCTCGATTGAGCGATCAATGCGCGGGAGGCTCTGGTACCGCAAAATGCCGGATCCGATGGCAAGATGCCCGACTTCGGAATTGCCAACCTCCGCGCGGGGGAGGCCTACACTCAACCCGGAAGCTTCCAAAAGCATGGAGGGGTACTCGGCGAACAAAGATGTGAGAAAGGGCGTATGCGCCAATGTGATCGCATTCGCTTTGTCAGGAGGCGCAATACCAAAACCATCAAGGACGATGAGGACAATGGGGCGGGCTTTGAGAGGCATGGGGATGGGGCGCGGATCGCAGGGCGCGGATCGCGGTGAAATTCCCGCGCCCCGCGATCCGCGCCCTGCGCCCTTATTTTTATTATGCAGAAGGCGTATCAGTCGCCTCCGAGGTCATCACATACTTAATCTTCGCTTCCATTTCTTCGATACCTCGCTCGATCTGCGTTTGCCGATACGCGTCCGTTTCCTTCTCCAGCTCAATGACGTTTTGATTGTACGCGTAAACGACCGGCGTCAAAACCGGAAGGAGACGGGCTTTCGTGTCGGCATCTTCAATGCCAAAAGCCTTAAAAAAAGACTCAATAGTTCGCTGTTCAAACCTAGACATAGGAAAGGGGATGAAATTGATAGGCACAGGATACCTTGATTGAGGCGGGTGCGGAAGACCTTCCGAGAATAGGAATAGGGGCATTTTTATGGTATCATTTTTTCATTCTATGCCGAACTACCCAAAGCCGGAACAGCGCGACCTTCCGCCGCCGCCGCACTGGACAAAAGCCATCGGTGTGGGCGTGGTCGTGATGGGGCTCGCGATCGGAACGGGGGAGCTCATCATGTGGCCGCACCTGATTACGAAATACGGCATTCACCTGATCTGGCTCGCGGCGCTTGGCATTCTCGCGCAGTACTTCATCAACCAGGAAGTCGCACGACTCTCCATCGCGAGAGGGGAAAGCTTCTTCACCTCGTCCGCCAGATTCTTTCCTCCGCTCGTCTTCTTCTGGTTCTTCGCGGCCATCCTGCTCTACATCTGGCCGGGGTGGGCAAGCGCCATCGGAACGACGCTCCAAAAACTCACGGGATTCGGTACGTACATCGGGTGGGCCATCGTCACCCTCATGCTCGTCCTCGTCCTCACGTACACCGGAAAAGTCGCGTACCGCGTTCTCGAGCGGGCATTGAAGATCATCGTTCCGCTCTTCTTTTTCCTCTTGGTCGTCATCAGCTTCTTCAACTTAAAACTCTCGCACTTTCAGGAAGCCTTCGCGGGTCTCCTCACCTTCCACATTCCGGAGGGGATTGATATGAATATCCTCTTGAGCGCCATCGTGTTTGCCGGAGCCGGAGGCATGCTCAATCTCTGCGTGTCCCTCTGGTATCGCGACAAGCAAATCGGCATGGGCGCGTACGTGGGGCGTATCACGAATCCGATTACCGGCAAACAGGAAGCCGTTTCCACGTCATCATACGTTTTTCCCACAACGAAAGAGAATATGAAGCGATGGAAGGGCTGGATGCGATTCATCCGCATTGACCAAGGGCTCATCTTTACGGGTCTTGGCTTTATCACGCTCTTCCTCCTTGGACTCAATGCCCACGCTGTTCTGACGCCAAAAGGGTTGGTACCGGAAGGCATTGACGTTGCCGTTGTCCAGGCAAATATTTTCGGCGAGCAATGGGGACCTATTGGCTTCAATCTCTTCCTCATCATGGCCTTCCTCATGCTCTTCTCCGTCATGTGGACGGTCATTGACGCCCTCACGCGCATCCTCACGGACATCCTCTACACGAATTCGCATACGGGCCCATACGTAAAGTTTTTCAGATTCTGCAAGAACTACTCAACGGGAAAGCTCTACTACATCATCATTACGGCTCTCTGCATCTGTGGCGCATTCCTCCTGCCCATGAAGCAACCCCTCGTGCTCCTTACCATCTCCGCGGTCCTCGGGGGCCTGACCATGGCCATCTACACGCCGATGCTCATCCTGCTCACGAATACGCAACTCCCAAAACCGATTCGTCCAAGCTGGTTCACGAACGTCGCCATGGTGCTGATCTCCATCTTCTTCATCTTCTTCTCCGTTCGGGTGATTCAGCAGAATCTATTTTGAGAATCAGTTGATTGGTAAATGGTTGATTGGTTGATTAGGAACGCTCTTTTCGTCATCCCGAGCGCCATATGCCGAGACTCCGCAGGAATTGTGCCGCGAGGGACCCCTTTCCCTTCGTGAACGTTC
>CAZWYJ010000026.1:0-633 GCA_964638165.1 uncultured Gammaproteobacteria bacterium
CAAGTGCTCTTTTTCGCTTATATAACAAGAAAATGAGTTTTTGGGTTCACAGCTTTCAAGGGAAGGGCTGGGGATGGGTGGGGATGAAAGGCAGGGATGGGTGTTTGAGAGAGGTGGTGTGTTCCAAAAGTAAAACGCCCCGGAGTCTCTTTCGAGTCTCAACGGGACGTCTTGTCTAGTAGATGGGGATGATCCCTAGCTATGAAAGGGAGTGCAACGGATGCGAGAACCGCTCATCCATGCGGGCGAGCGTCGACTTGACCTCAAGGTCGTTGTTACGATTTTGTGATCGTACTCCAGGAGCGCGATGCAGAGGTCGATGACCTCCCGGACGTGAACGCCAGCGACCATGATTTTGGAGTATTGCTCGCTGCCGTACAGGCCATCGTATTTGACGGCGCCGGTTGTCGTTCCATGTGTCACGACCCCGTCGTTGAGGTATGCACTTGTGTAGGCGCAGATGGTGAATTCCTCACCGAGGCGTTGTGCCCATTCCGGCATCGAAACGATCCACGTGTCCACAATCTCGATATACTGCCGGGTTCCAACGTCCTTGATGGTGTGCTCGCCGAGGTGAGTGCCCGCCTCATTGGTGAGGTTGCCGGCATTTTCTTTCCAATTACGGTGCAAGTA
>CAZWYJ010000026.1:643-14513 GCA_964638165.1 uncultured Gammaproteobacteria bacterium
TTGCAACTCCGTGCTTGGTCCTGTAGGAGGTTTGCCCCAGTCAGGCCGGTTTTTACTACGTGTTTTTGGATAGGTTAAGGATCGAACGAAGTGTGCAGAGAGTATCAAATGTTTACGTATTTGTCAAGTGTGCTAGTCGTCCTTCATGTTTGATGCCTCGCTGCGCACCCCTTTTCGTCACTCCGCCTTGCCTAGGAGGCTTTCCTGTGGTGAAATGGCTAAACCTATGAAACTTCTCGTGACCGGTGGCGCCGGGTTTATTGGCTCGAATTACGTCCAGTACGTTTTACGTACTCACCCGACGGACGAGGTGGTCGTTTTGGATGCCTTGACGTACGCGGGAAACAGGGAAAATCTCCGCATGGTTGAGGGGGATCCTCGGTTCCGATTCGTCCGTGGGGATATCTGCGACGAGGGGCTTGTTGATACGCTCGTGTCCGGCGTGGACGCGGTCGTGCATTTTGCCGCCGAGTCCCACGTTGACCGGTCTATCCAGTCCGCGCGCGAGTTTGTGCGGACCAATCTTCTCGGGACACAGACACTCCTTGATGCCTGTCGCGCGCATGGGAATATCCGTTTCCATCATGTATCCACGGACGAGGTCTACGGTTCGCTCGGTCCATCCGGAATGTTCTCCGAGTCCACGGCATACGATCCGCGCAGTCCATACAGCGCGTCGAAGGCCGGATCGGATTTTTTGGTGCGTGCGGCATTCCATACGCACGGCTTGCCGGTAACGATCTCGAACTGTTCCAATAACTACGGTCCGTACCAGTATCCGGAAAAATTGATCCCGCTCTTCGTCACGAATCTCATTCAGGGAAAGAAGGTTCCGCTGTACGGCGATGGCATGAATATTCGTGACTGGTTGTACGTGGAAGATCATTGCCGTGGTATTGATCTCGTGTTGCACAATGGAAAACTTGGAGAAATGTACTGTTTCGGCGGACGTGCGGAGCGGTCGAATGCGGAGATTACACGGCTCGTGTTGTTCGAAATGGGATTCGGCGAAGATCGGATTCAGTTTGTGCCGGATCGCCTCGGTCATGATCGTCGGTACGCGATTGACCCGTCCAAGGCCGAGCGCGAATTGGGCTGGACGATCGAAACGCCATTCCTCCACGGTCTCCGAAAAACGATTTTGTGGTATCGTACGAATGAATCATGGTGGCGGTCGCTCGTTTCGAAGGCAGACGGTGTTGCTTCTCGTATGGTGGAGAAAAGAGACGTTAATGAGCATTAAGGGTAGATGGTAGGTAGTAGGTGGTAGGTAGGAAAACCCTCACCTACCACCTACCACCTACCACCTACTTCCCGTATGAGAGCCATCATCGCGGCCGGCGGACACGCAACGCGCCTTCGTCCTATCACCTACACACTCAACAAGCACCTTATTCCATTGGCGAATAAGCCACTCCTCTGGTACGCGATCGAGAAGCTCGCCGATGTCGGGGTAAAGGAGATCGGGATCAATGTGAATCCCGGTGAGGTTGAGATCCAGCGCATCTGTGGCGACGGGTCCAGATGGGGCGTGAAACTGACGTATATCGAGCAGATCGGCGGCGCGACCGGTATCGGACGGATCCCATTGAATGCCGAAGCCTTTCTGGGGCACGATGAACCGTTCATCTACTATCTCGGTGATAATATCATCCTCGGGAGCCTGCACCGTTTCGTTGAGAAATTTGAGCGCGAACATCTCGATTGTCTCCTCGCGCTTTCCAAAGTCAAAGATCCGCAGCGCTTCGGCGTTCCGGAGCTTAAAGACGGACGCATCGCGCGCGTACTCGAGAAGCCCAAAGACCCCCCGTCGGATTATGCGGTCACGGGAATATATGTCTACGGCCCGTCGTATTTCGAGGCCGCGCGTTCCATCTCGCCGTCATCGCGCGGGGAGTACGAAATTTCCGATGTACATACGTGGCTGATTGAGCATGGCCACGCGGTTGGGTATGAGGAGATTACGGGATGGTGGAAGGATACGGGCAAGCCGGAGGATTTGATTATTGGAAACGGCTTGATCATGGATCTTGTCACAGAGTCTTTGATCGCGGACGATGTGCAGAAAACGGACGATGTGCGTATGGAGGGAATAGTCGTGATCGGAAAAGGCGTCGTGCTTGATCGCGGAACGGTTTTACGAGGGCCTGTGAATATTGCTGACGGGTGTCGGATTTCCGGATCGAGCATCGGTCCGCATGTCTCCATGGGTCAGAATACCGTGATTCGTGATGCGAAGATTTCAGAATCCATTATCATGGAAAATGTGGAGATTGAGGGGGGTCCGCAAATCGTCCATAGCATGTTCGGCCGGAACGTTCGCGTACGGACTTCGACGGAGGCGGGCTCTTCGAGCTTTTTCGTCGGGGATCAAGCGCAAATTGAATGGTAGGAAATGGTTGGGCGAGGGGACCTCGCCCCTACGATTGTTTTCCTGCTACACTCTATTCTCGTATGCATCGTCCATCATTTGCTCGACAAATTTTGTTTTGGGTCTTCGCCATCATGTTCCTCGCGATCGCGCCGAGCGTTGTTTTTTATACCGCCGGGTATCGCTGGAACTCGAAGAAGGGGATTATTGAGCGGAACGGGACGATGATCATTGATACGAACCCGGTGGGCGCAACGATCATGTTGAACGGCGAGCGCCTTGATACGAAGACGCCGACGACCCTGAAGAGCGTTGCGCCGGGCACGTATCATATCAAGCTGGAATTGGAAGGGAGGGTTCCATGGGAGAAGACCGTAGAGGTGCGTCCGGAGCTCGTCACTTTTGTGACGAAACTCTATCTCTGGCCGATTTCGGAGCCTTCTCTCGTCACGGAAGGTGCGTACCGGGCGTTTCGACTTTCGCCGAGCGAGCGGTACGCGGCCGCGATCGTCGAACGGGAAGGAAAACAGTCTTTCGCCTTTTTCGACGCCTCGCTCTCCCGAACATCGTCTTTTGTGGATCTTCCGGCATCCGCCACGTCTTCTTCGGTCGCGCATATTGATTGGAGCGGGGATTCGTCTGCGGTGTTACTTACCATGACGGATGGTCATGCCTATCTTGTGACGCGACGTGTGGCGGATCGCGTGATTGAGCTACCACGTGGAACGTATCGGTGGGAACGCGGCGTGCTGATAGGCGTTCTTGATGGAGAGCGGTATGTTTATGACGTATCCAGCGATCAGATGAGCCGAACGGAACTCGATCCCGGCATTATTGATCTTCAGGGATCGCTAACGATTTCGTTTTCAACGACAACGGGGATGATGTCTGTAGTTGATGATACGAGAAAGGATACGATTTACGGCTTGCCGAGCGGATCATGGTCATTTTCGGAGTCGCATGATGACTACGTTTTTCTTCGTCGAGAAGGAGAGATCCTTTCTTTTGACATCGAACATCGTCAGCCTTCCGCGATTCGTTTGCCCGCGGATGATGTGCCGAAGATTACAACCATTGACCGCTCCACGGTTCTGCTCTCCCGGCACGAAGGAGAGGTGTGGATGATGGAGGTCGGGACTGCGCCGGAGCTCTTGCTTCGGTCGAGCGATTCGATCACGGATATTGAGTGGCATTCGAGTGGTCGGAATATTTTTATCGCAACGGCAAGCGAAATAACGGCTTTGGAGCTGGATGATCGTGATACGCGCATTCGGACCAAGTTGGCTTCATTCGATATGATTTACGGAATCGGCGTCGTAAAGCGCGAGCTTTTCATTGCCGGAAAGCGAGGTGATCAGGAAGGGATTTGGAGGTTGGCGATCGAGTAGAGTTGTGAGACATCGCATATCTCTAATATCGCATTTTACGTGACGTGTCTTCCCCGCCACGGTTCGCGGGCATCGGATACGTGGAAAAATCAGCTGTAAGGCGACATTGGGTGTCACGCATTGACCCGTGCCGTTTTGGCGACTATTATTCTTTCATGCCTTTTGCCCAGTCGTATATTCCGAAACGCAATGCGCCCCGGATTGGTATCATTTTCGTTATTTTTATTACTTTTTTGATTGGTTTGGGTCTTGGTTTGGGTCAGGGGACGCGGGCGAGCGGGAGTGGGACTATCTCAAGCCGGGGAACGAGCGAGGGGGCTGTGATCGAAGGGGTTGGATCCAAGGCTCCGCGTGATATCGCCCGCAATGTTGATTTTGATCTGTTCTGGCGCGTCTGGAATGACGTGAAGTCGGATTACTACAAGCAGCCGGTTTCAGACGAGGATCTCTTCTACGGAGCGATCAGCGGGATGATGGAAGCGGTGGGTGATCCGTACACGACGTATTTCCCTCCGGAGGATGCAAAGGCCTTTGAGGAGGGTATGAAGGGGGAGTTTTCGGGCATCGGCGCAGAGATCGGTCGGAAGCATGATGCGTTGCAAGTCATCGCTCCTTTGCCGGAAACGCCTGCGGAACGGGCTGGCTTGCGCGCGCGGGATCTTATCTTGGAAATCAATGGGGAGGATTCGACGGCAATGAGCGTGACTGAGGCGGTTTCGAAAATTCGTGGAGAAAAGGGGACGGAGGTTAACATGAAGATCGGGCGCATCACGAAAGATGCAAATGGTACGGATCAGGCGGAGACGTTTGAGGTCTCGATTGTTCGCGACACGATCGTGGTGAAGAGTGCAAGGTTGATAGATCTGAAGGACGGGATCGTACAGATCGAAATTTCGAATTTTAATGAAGACGCGGCGGCCACGTTCGACGCGCTGGTAAAAGAGGTGATCGCGAAAAATCCGAAAGGCATTATTATTGATCTCCGAAATAATCCCGGGGGCTATCTGGATCACGCTACGCGCATTTTGGGCGCATGGGTTCCGGGGCAAGAAGTCGTGTTACAGCGCCGACAGGGAGAGATTATTGAGCGTCTTAAAGCTGAAGGAAATGGTGAGCTGAAGGATGTTCCGACCGTCGTTCTGATCAATGAGGGGTCCGCGTCCGCTTCCGAAATCGTGGCCGGCGCCTTGCAAGATTACGGGACGGCGCAGATCGTCGGAATGACATCTTTCGGAAAAGGTTCCGTGCAGGATTATCTCCAGTACGAAGACGGATCCAGCGCAAAGATTACGATTTCCGAATGGTTGACGCCGAAGGGGCGTTCAATTACCGAGGAAGGAATTATTCCGGATATTATTATCGAACGAACGAACGAAGACTACGATGCTGAACGAGACCCGCAACTCGACAAAGCCGTCGAGCTCCTCACGGTCGGTGGACGCTCCTGATCCGCCAGCCGTGCGCAAGAAACTTCGCAAGCGATCGCTCGGAGGGCGACCGGATGTTCATTTATTGAGCGCGGGCGGTATCGTGTATCGAAAGCGTGCAGGTCGTATTGAGCTTTTTTTCGTGAAAGATCCGTTCGGGCGCTGGTCCTTCCCAAAGGGCAAGGTTGAGACCGGCGAAACGCTCCCGCAGACGGCTATTAGGGAAATTCGTGAAGAGACGGGGCTGGACGGGTTGGTCTTGATCGCTCCGATCGGGAAGACGATGTTTCGTTTTTGGCGCGAAGCCGGGTTGATCGAGAAGACGGTGCACATGTTTCTCTTTAAAGCTCCGCCTACGGCGAAAGAGCAACTTTCCGGTTCCGGTGCGATTTTTGAAGGCGCATGGATGCCGGTTCATGTGGCGTTTCAAGTAAGCGGATACCGGAACTCCGATCGAATGCTCGGAGAGGCCATGCGTCTCATATCGAATCACGAAGGCGTGCCGTGGGTTTCGGTGAAGTCTGATCGCGTTCGGCGCGGATCGCGGACTCCGGAGACGGCTGAGCGTGCACCACTCCATTTTTCAAAAGCCGGTCGGAAGCAAAAACGGAATTGGAAGGATCCGCAACGGAGAACGATGAGCATGAAATCCGTGGCCCGTTTCAATAACCAAGGAGGGAAGCAGCGACCGCTGTAGAGTAGGAATAGTACCCATCCCTAACCTCTCCCTGTTCACCCAAACCCACCCCTAACCCCTCCCTGTTTCACAGGGAGGGGAACTTTCTAAGGATGTATCGCCTTTCATAAGAAAGCCCCCTCCCTTTCCCGACCGAATTGCCGTCTGGAATTTTTGTAATGCAGGAAGTATCTCGGCAATGAGTCGCGTTTAACGCGATGAGCGGAGGGATCCCATTAAACCGCGAATATTCAGGATGAAAAAACGCGCAGAACGCTTCCGCTTTCAAAAATATCTTTCTAACAAGGGTATCTTCTGATCTTTCCTGCCTTATGGGGTCCCTCCACTCATCCGCCACGCGTACACGCCTTGACCCTTGCTCGAAAGGCGGATTCGGTCGGGAAAAGAGAAGAAGAAACTTCATAGCAAGCTCCCTTCCCTTTCAAGAGCCTGCCCTGAGCTCGTCGAAGGGGAAGGGCCGGGGATGGGTGTGGATGAAACAGGGAAGGGCCGGGCCAGCCCGCCACGCAAGCCGAGTCCGCGAGGCGTTGCGGGCAGGGATGGGTGGTGTGTGGCGACTCCCGACTCCCGACTCCCGACTCCCGACTTCTACTGAAACTAGCCCCTCGCCTCCCCGTCTGCTATCATCAAATCCCGTATGCAGAAACGTCGGAAATACATTTTTGTAACGGGCGGTGTTATGTCGGGCGTCGGCAAAGGCGTCGCGACGGCCTCCATCGGAGCCCTGCTTAAAGCGCGGGGCTTTTGCGTGACGGCCGTGAAGATTGATCCGTACGTCAATGTGGATCCCGGGACAATGAACCCTGTTGAGCACGGGGAGGTTTTTGTGACGAGTGATGGGCAGGAAACGGATCAGGATTTAGGGAATTATGAACGTTTCTTGGATACGGATCTTCATGCGGCGAATTATATGACAACGGGGAGCGTATACCTTTCCGTGATCCAGAGAGAGCGGGCCATGGGGTATGGCGGGAAAACGGTTGAGGTGGTTCCGCATATCCCGTTGGAGGTTATCCAGCGGATCAAGAAAGCGGGCGCGGATGCGGACGCCGACGTGGTGCTGATTGAAGTCGGCGGAACGGTTGGGGAGTATCAGAACATCCTGTTCCTTGAAGCATGTCGCATGCTTCGTTTGGAGCGCCCGAAGGACGTCATGGTGATTCTCGTGAGCTATTTACCTGTTCCCGGAGCGCTCGGAGAAATGAAATCCAAGCCGACGCAATATGCCTGTCGCTCTCTGAACAGCGTGGGTATTCAACCGGATATGATCATTTGCCGATCCACGCATGCTGTGGATATGGTTCGAAAGCGCAAGTTAAGTTTAAATTGCAGTGTTGATGAGCGCGATGTTATCTCCGCTCCGGATGCGCAGTCTATTTACGAGGTTCCGATATCTTTTCGGGGAGAGCGCGTCTCTGATCGCATTGTGAAGAAACTCGGATTGCCGAATCGGCCCATTCGGCTGAAGGCGTGGACGATTTTGCAGGAACGGATGCGTCGCTCGTCCAAGCCGGTGCGGATCGGAATCGTTGGGAAGTACTTCTCAACCGGAGATTTCACATTGAGCGATGCCTACCTTTCTGTTATCGAAGCCGTGAAGCACGCAGCCTGGGCCATCGGACGCAAGCCGGAGATCGAATGGCTGAACAGCGAGGCGTATGAGCAGGATTCCGCTTTGATGAAGAAGCAGCTTTCGGCTGTGGATGGCATTCTCATCCCGGGTGGTTTCGGAACGCGTGGCGTGGAGGGGAAAGTTGTCGCGATTCGGTATGCGCGCGAACACAAGATTCCGTTCTTGGGTATTTGCTACGGCATGCAACTGGCGGTCATTGAGCTCGCTCGGACAAAATTACACTGGAAGGATGCGGCATCCACGGAATTTTCTCCGAAGACGAAGCATCCGGTCATCCACCTCATGAACGAGCAGGAGGAGCGGATGAAGAATAAGGAGTACGGCGGAACCATGCGTTTGGGCAATTACCCGTGTAAGCTCGCGCCGAAGACAAAGGCTCGCACTCTGTATGGGTCATCCGAGATTCTTGAGCGACATCGTCACCGGTTTGAATTCAATCCGTTGTATCGGAAGGAGCTTGAGAAAGCGGGTCTCATCATCAGTGGAGCGTCTCCGGACGGAACCTTGGCCGAGATCATCGAGCTCAAAAATCATCCATTCTTCGTCGCGTCGCAGTTCCATCCTGAACTGACGTCCCGTCCATTAAAGCCCAACCCGCTCTTTCTCGGATTCGTGAAGGCAGCGGGGAAGGGGTGACGAACACTCACCCCCGATTTCCTCTACTCACCCCCTAACCCCCTCTCTTCCAGGGAGGGGGAATAAGAGGAGGAGTATTTTTTTAAAGCGATCAAACAAACCTCCCCTCTCTGCCTGTCCGCCTCTGGCGGGGAAGAGAGGGGCTGGGGGTGAGTTTGTCATAGATACAAAAACCTCCGAGATGTCTCGGAGGTTTTTGTATCTGCAAAAATTTTACTTCGCGTCGATCACGTTTGCGACCTTCACGTGTTTGATCTTTCCGGTGTAGTTCGTTACGCGGCGCGTGGTGTACTTGACCGTGCCGTTTGCCATTGCGAACAGCGAATCATCTTTTGCCATGGCAACATTCAAACCCGGACGGATTTTTGATCCGCGTTGGCGCACGATGATGTTTCCTGTTTTTGCGCGCTCTCCGGCATAAAGTTTGATACCAAGACGTTGTCCTTGTGAGTCTCGTACATTGGCTGTAGAGCCGCCAGCTTTTTTATGGGCCATAGTGGTTTCGTGGCATGATAGTAGTCGAGCAAACCATTCTTGTCAAGAAGTGGCTAAAAAGGTACTATTTTATCACCGCGCATGACGATGTCCGATCCGCAGAAAAAGCAAGAATGTCTTAAGGAAATCGAGGACGCGCTCCAACTGGTTCGGGGCGGTCTTGCGATTCACAAAGGCGGCGTTGAGCTTGTGGATATTGATATGGAAAATGGAATTGTCTCGGTAAGGATGGTTGGGGCATGCGTCGGGTGCGCGTTTGCGGATATGACGCTGAAAGACTTAATCGAAGAGACGGTGATGGACAGCGTACCGTGGGTACGCGAAGTCATTGCCGTTCCATTATCTCACGAACATGCTTCGACGTGACGAGTGGAGATTTTCGTTCGATGTCGCTTGGGATGACGCGTGGTATCGTTGGCAGTCAACGTTCACGCTTGTCTTTTTTTGTCTTGTAACGACGTTTATTCTCTGGAAGATTATCCCGGTCGGCCTCGAGAATCATCTCCTCGTTTTTCATTACAACCAGTATCTGGGTATTGATGAGGTTCAGCCATGGGGATGGGTTTTTGCACAGCTTGTGGCCGCCCTCGCGGTCATCCTTGTTTCGCTCGTGGCTTCGTTCCGGACATTCCGTCTCGACAAGGTCGCGAGTCGCCTTCTCTTGTGCATGGCTACGGCTGATGTTCTATTTTTTTCCGTGGCGGCCATCGCTATCGTTTCCATTAATGCCTGATCACTATGTCATTTGACGCGTATCACGTTTCCCGTCTCGTTTCCATTTTTGCCACGGCATTTTTTTGCGCGTTCGTTTTTATGCCGATATGGATCTCGTTGCTTCGACGCTGGCGTATGGGAAAGGCGATTCGAGACCACAAGAGCGCTCCGATCATGGCGGCGCTTCATGCCGCAAAAGCCGGAACGCCTTCGATGGGCGGGTTGGTCATTTGGGGGACTGTTCTGTTTTTGATCTTAGCGTATCGCCTTGCATGCACGTTCGATTTTCAGCCGGTGTGCTCTCTCTCCTTTCTGTCTCGCGCGCAAACGCGTTTACCGCTCGGTATTCTCCTTGCGGCCGGACTTGTAGGGCTGCTAGATGATTACCTGAATGCGCGTAAGATAGGTCCGCACGGCGGAGGATTGCGCATGCGCTCGCGCTTGCTCTCGTATGCCGCGATTGGCGCGATCGGCGCGTACTGGTTCATCTCCCGTCTGGGATGGGATTTCGTTCATGTACCGTTCGTCGGCACATTTAATATCGGATGGTGGTATGTCCCGTTCTTCGTTTTTATCTTCGTGGCGACGTCATTCAGCGCGAATGAAACGGATGGTTTAGATGGTTTGGCCGGCGGAACCTTCATGACGAGCTTCGCGGCCATGGCGATCATCTCGTACGCGCAAGGGCGTTTGGATCTCGCGGCGTTCTGCTTGGCGATCCTCGGCGCGCTCCTCGCTTTTCTCTGGTTCAATGTCCCCAAAGCCTCGGTCTTCATGGGTGATACGGGTGCCATGGCGCTTGGATCGGTTTTGGCGGCCGTGGCCATGATTACGAATACGGCGCTCCTCTTGCCACTTATCGTCTTCCCATTCGTCATCGAATCGCTTTCAGTCATTGTTCAGCTGATGTCGAAGAAATTTTTGAAGCGTAAGGTATTCAAGTCAACGCCACTCCATCATCACCTCGAAGCTATCGGATGGCCGGAATCCCAGATTGTGATGCGCAGTTGGATCGTCTCGATCATGGTTGCCTCGCTCGGCGTGATCATCGCTCTCGCGGATTTCTCTCGATAGGTCGTGCATTACGTGAGGGCGTCCCGATGTCCATCGGGACGCCCCTACGCCCAACGGCCCACGACCTACGCCCTTCCCACATGTCTCTCCACCTCGCTCCTCGTCCGATTGACCGATACCTCGTCGGGCTCTTTGTTGGTTTGTCGGTATTTGGGCTCATCGTCTTGCTTTCGGCTTCCGGTCCGATCTCGTTTCAGCACTACAGCGATTCGCTCTACTTTCTCCGTCGCCAGATTCTTCTCGGACTCATTCCTGGCGCATTAGCCTTCCTTCTTCTCTCGCGGTTTCGTGTTGAGCTCATCCGGCCGTATGCCTTGCCGTTTTTGATCGCCTCGCTCGTCCTGCTGGCGCTCGTTTTTATTCCGGGCTTGGGGCATCGTGTGGGCGGATCAACCTCGTGGCTCGATCTTCGTCTCTTCCGCATTCAGCCTTCGGAGTTCGTAAAGGTCACCTTCATCATCTACGCGGCCGCGTGGTTGGCGAGCAGGGGGCAACGCGAGGGGAAGACCCTGCAAGGCGCCGTGCCGTTTCTTGCGGCCATCGTGGCGATTATCGGTCTCCTCATCTGTCAGCCGGACACCGGGACAACGGCTGTGATCGTTCTCACATCCTTTGCCATGTACTTCGTTGCCGGCGCGCCATTAACGTGGTTCGCGGGCATTGGCGCTCTCATCGTGGTTGGTTTAACGTTCTTGGTGAAGACCTCATCTTATCGCGGAGATCGGTTTAAAGCCTTCCTTCACCCGGAGCTTGATCCGCAGGGCGTTGGGTATCACATCAACCAGGCTTTTTTGGCGATCGGGAGTGGCGGATTGTTCGGATTGGGATACGGGCAATCCCGACAGAAGTATCTTTATCTTCCGGAAGTTCAAGGTGATTCGATTTTTGCCGTCATGGCCGAAGAGCTCGGTTTTGTCCTCGTCGTCCTTTTCATTGCCGCCGTGGCCGTTCTCGTCTGGCGCTGTTTTGTGATCGCACGATCCGCACATTCGGATTTTGAGAAGTACCTGTGCGTTGGTGTTGGCTCGTGGATCGCACTCCAGACGGCTGTGAACATCGCATCCATGACCGGACTCATGCCGATGACCGGGGTTACGCTCCCATTCGTCAGCTACGGGAACAGTTCTACACTCAGTCTGTGCGTGGGATTGGGTCTTGTTGCCGCGATCAGCCGAAATACCTCGCGGAACCGCGTATGAGCACGATTCTCTTTGCCGGAGGAGGAACACTCGGGCCCGTGACCCCGCTTCTTGCGGTACTCGATCGTCTCCGCGAGCACGATTCGTCGTTCACGTTTGCATGGGCCGGAACGGATCATGGGCCGGAACGGGATTTGATTCAGGCAAAGGGCATTCCATTCATCACGATTCCGGAGGCCAAGCTCCCGCGATTTCTCACGCCGAAGCTTGCCACGCTCCCTTTTGATCTCCTGCGAGCGCGAAAAGCCGCGAGCCTGGCTCTGGATGCGTTTCGTCCGCGTCTCGTGCTTTCCGCCGGCGGATTCACGGCCGTGCCGATCGTCTTTGAGGCGGGAGTGCGACAAATTACGTGCATCGCTCATCAGTTGGATGCTAAGCCTCTTTTGAGCAATCGGCTTATCGCGAAATTTTGCCGATACGTCACCACGTCATTTTCGTATGATCGTGCGCCATTCGGTTCCAAAGTTGTCACATACCAAGTTCCCACGCCGGTCCGATCCGCATTTCACGAGCTTCCTTCTCGCGAAGTCGCTTGTCGTTTTTTCGGGCTGAACCCGAATCAGCCCGTCGCCTTCGTTACCGGAGGCGGAACGGGGTCGCTACACCTGAACGAGGCCATGGTTGCCATTTCGCACATGCTCCCGCCGAATCTTCAGGTCATCCATAGCACAGGCAAAGGGCGGGGTATAAAGCTCGTGGCGGAACGATCCGGGTATGTGATGACGGAGTTTCTTTCCGAGGGCATGGTGGAGGCGGTTGCGGCTGCCGATATCATTATTTCTCGCGCGGGATTCGGCGCCATGTCGGAATTCGCGGCCGCATCAAAAGCCGTGATCTTCATTCCGCTCCCGAATTCTCCGCAGGAGATGAATGTAGCCGCGATCGGGGATTCGGCTGTGATTCTCCACGAGCGTCAGCATGGCTGGCATAAGCTTCTTTTAGATGCGATCGAGGATTTGCTCAAGCGTCCGGAAGAGCGCGCGCGTCTCGGCTCCGCCTTACATGAAACCATCCCCACGGACGACGGCTCTGTACTCGCGAACCTGGTGATGAGTGTGCTGGTGTGAGGGGGGGGCTTCGCGAAGGATAAGATAAGATATGAATACTGCATTTTTTACATCAAGAAAAGGCTGTCTTGGGCGAAAAGTGAGTAATCCTTCTCTTGAATCAAAAAAAATCGGGTCAATACTTCGAGCGGATTTCGATAGTCGCTACAAATCTATCGGAAAGAATACGTATGTCGTTTCTGAGAAAGATTATTATCCTTTTTGTGCGCTCAAGTGTTTTGAATTTCATGTCGAGGTTTTTGCTTCAGGAAACTATTTTATTCACTTTTATCCTGCAACAAAGTTTATTAGTTCCGTTCGTCCCATCCATGTAAAGTATATACACGATTTAAAACGTATTGCGGGGTCGAATACTGTCGGGATATTCTCTGTCAAGGATATTTTTCATTGTACATTGATAAAAACTAACAATTTAGATCTTCTTCAGGAAGATGTCAGTGTGAAAAAGGACTTATATCTTACCTTTACGGCTGAATTTATTTCAGAATGTTCTCCGGCTATCTCGAAGTTGATTTATAAGGAGGCGCAGAAGACGCTTGAATATACAGTAGGGTTTTTAGAACGAATTTTAGTTGAAGTGGAAAATTTGAATCAGATTCCGGGTTTGCAAAGGGGCCCTGTTGAGATCGAGGTTCAGAATTTAAACCGAAATGATAATTTGCTTGTCGGTAGCGGAGAGTGTGTAGAGATGGTCGTTAAGGATAAAGCGATGACTCGATACGGTTTGCGTTTAGAATTGAGTCTCGCTAATCAATGCTTAAATCAGACGAGTATTGCTTTTATTCAAGATGCAGATAGAACGCGTTGGTCAGATTTTGATTCCATGCCTTTGCCCTTTTCTGTTAAAGCGCGAATTGATTCAAAATATAACCACGGTAATACTGTCCGAATTCATGAGTTCATATCTCGCCCTTCGGAACAGGTGCATGTTCCCACGGATAAGAAGTATGCTTGTTATTATAGTGGCGTATATCGTCCTGTGAATGGTTGGAGTATCCTTCCGGTTGTTTTTGGAAAATTTAATCTTGATGCATTTAAAGATTCATTTTTAAAGCTCAATAGAAATGTCAATGATTTCCATATTTTAGAAGGAGTTCATAAAAAAGTTGATGATATAAATACATGCTCAGTCGGTAATCCACTGGTTTGACCAGTGGACTCACAAGGTT